>NZ_RZOL01000546.1:0-3214 GCF_004022985.1 Mesorhizobium sp. M7A.F.Ca.ET.027.02.1.1
AGGTTCTGATCCGCCCAGGCGAGGATGCCGTTCGAGGTGAACTCGCTGCCATAGCACCTACGGATTGAAGGAGCGGCGGCGACCGAGAGAGCGGTGCGCGCAGCTTTTCGGGGTCCGAACAAGAGCAGTGCGAAATCGTACGCTAAGGCTGAACGGAGCATGAACGTCATGCGGCTTGGCGTAACCGAGCCGGTAGTCTGAGCGACCGGAAGTCTTCAGGCATCTGATATTCTGCATCCCAGGTGTAGATGCCGGTCAGATTGATGTGTTCCCAGCTCAGCGGCGAGACGTGCTTGAGCAGATGATCCGGAATCTCGCGATGCATTTTGCGCAAATGGCTGACGGCCCGTTCGATGTAGACCGTGTTCCAGTGCACGATCGCGCTGATGACGAGGTTGAGGCCCGAGGCGCGGAAGGCCTGGCTTTCGAACGATCGGTCCCGGATCTCACCGCGCTCGTGGAAGAAGACGGCGCGCTTCAGCTTATGCGCCGCCTCACCCTTGTTGAGGCCGGCCTGGCAACGCCGGCGTAGCGCTGGACTTGAGTACCATTCGATCATGAACAGCGATCGCTCAATCCGGCCAAGTTCCCGTAGCGCACTTGCGAGCTGGCTTTCCTTCGGTGATGCTGACAGCTTCTTCAGGATCGTAGACGGCACCACTGATCGCGTCGTGATCGACGCCGCCAGATGGAGCAAATCGTCCCAGTGATCGAGGATCAGGATGGTGTTGATCGGCGTCCCGATATGGTTCGACAGCAGTCGGCGGACGGTCAGGAGATGAGCTTTGGCGCTCTCTTCCGGAGAGCCGCGCCCGACGTCGAGGCACGTCAGGCAGCGACATGGCCGTCGGTTCATCCCGGAGCTAAGCATTTCGCGGACATCGTTCGGGACAGAACTCAGCTCGGACACTGGGAAGTGCGATCTAGCTCATGTCACTTCGGCCGCCTCTAGAGAAACTTCGCGGAGGGTACCTGCCACCGACCAGCAAGTAGTGCTCGGCCTGGACTGGGTTTCACCGTAAGTTATGCCGCCATCTGTGGCGCAGCGGCCATCGCAGGCGCCGCTACTATCCTTCATCTCGGGGCAAAGTACCATCTTTTCTGCCGCAGCTTCTTGCGGCGAGTTCGGCGATCGCCAGGCGATGCGTGCGGCGCATCCGGAACCGAGCTTCCTCAACCGTTGTGGCTAGGAAGCGATGGTCGGGCATGGTCATGTCCCTGGCGACTGCTTCAGCGGTGGTTAACACGGGGTGAGAAACATTTTCGCCAAGAACAATCGGCTGCGGCCCCGCCTCGGCGACCGCACCTTTCGTGTGCGCTTTCGCAACCATCGTTAGCGATGCCGGCCCAGATCGACGCATCGCCCGCCCCATGGCGACCAGCTCCCCCACGCTGGCAGGTCCTCCAGCCGGCACATCATCGATTGGGAGGCCAGATCCCGACCCGACGGCGGCATCCTGGGCCATCTTGCAGACTGGATCGGGGCGCAGCCGGTTTGGCGTCGTTGCCGTCCTGGTAGCCGGCGGCGATCACCCGGCCAAGCTGTGGGCAGTCTGGTCCGGCTAGCGCGGATCGTCGATGCAGCGCGCCAGACGCTCGGCCACCCGCAGCCCTCCACTTCGGCCAGAGCCAGGAAGCCGCTGTAGGACGACAGCATGCCGCCGTCGAAACGGGGGACGACGGACTTGCCGCCTACTGATGACATACAGCTCAGCGGCAGCCTGGTCGTTCATGGCGGGTGTGATCTCGGAAAATGATTCGGATCGGGCTTAGCAACCAAATCCCATTTCATTTCAAAGTCTTGCACCAAATCCGCCAACCACCATGAATTTTTCGGGTTAGGAGCTTCTGCTCCTGAACCTGGCAACTCCTAACTGACAACCCGCAAGCCGCGAAACTCGAAGCCTCCTCAGATCGCTTACGTCCAGTGTCCGACATTGTCGGACATTTGTCATGGTGTGATTAGCGCCAAGCCTTGTTGTGACGTGATTATCTCCTCTGGCACGGCACTTGCTCGTTCATATGCATACGGGTCCCAGCTGAGGAGAAATCGTCTCATGATTACGCCCATTGGTAGGCCAGCTAGCTCAAGGTGTCCGTGGACGCAGGTAAGCGGCTCAGCTTCGAAAACACGCTGTTGTGCTAGTGGTGTATGAAGGGCATTCAGCCGGCGATAACGAGGTAGGCAAGTACAGTCTCAGTTGTTGCAGTATGGACAACGGCCGGCATCATCAGCGAACCCGTTGCACAATAGGTGCGATACGATGAGGGGCCGCCGCAGAGAGCGCAACAGGGGTGCAAGGCGTGACATTGTCATCGTTATGCTGATGACCTTCCTTGTGTTGGTTGACTCGCAGAACCGCCGAGTTCGATTGGTATTAAGCGCGCTTTCCCCCGAGCAGATCCGAACCAGTGTGACGGGTTTAGGCCGCTATGCGGCGCGGCGGTTAGGGCGGGAACGGCCCAGATTGGGACTGGCTGAGGGATGAAAATGGTATATCGGTCTTCTCCGGTGCGCGGTCATGCCTGTCAACTAGGCGAGCAGGGCATGGATCCTGCAGCCCGGCCAATCTTTTCCAGCATCATTCTTGGCAGTGGTACGCTAGCTATCGCGTGCGCACAACTGGCAATGGAGATGGGCCACGTCATTGGCGCGGCCCTGTGTACTGACGCGATTTTCGCGGATTGGGCGGCTCGCGCCAACATCTTGCGCATTGCGAATGTTGAAGAACTCTCCACTTTACTGAACAATGAGCCAGTGGATTGGATATTCTCGGTTGCCAACCCGCTTAAATTGCGACCGGACGTGTTTGAGCGAGCGCGACAAGGTGCATTTAATTATCACGACGGTCCATTGCCACGGTACGCGGGAACGCATGCGACGTCCTGGGCGCTGCTGGCGCAAGAAACCGAATACGCCGTCACCTGGCATCGGATCGATGACGGTGTTGATACCGGTGACGTCGTGGTTCAGCGCCAAGTCCTGATTGCGCCCACCGACACGGCAATGACGCTGAACCTCAAATGTTATGAAGCCGCGATCGAGGGTTTCCGCGAACTCTTAACTGGCCTCAAGATCGGGAAACTTACTGCCTATCCGCAGGCGCTGGTGAACAGGAGTTATTTTCCGAAGCGTCGGCGCCCAGATGCGGCAGGCTATCTGCGATGGGATCAATCCGCGCAAGATTTGTCAGCGATGACGCGTGCCCTAGAC
>NZ_RZOL01000547.1:0-3204 GCF_004022985.1 Mesorhizobium sp. M7A.F.Ca.ET.027.02.1.1
CCGCAATGGACCTCATTGTCGCCTTTCGGGGCGCTTCCGTCACCGTAAGCAGCCGTCTCTCCGACTAGCCCCCGCGCGCGACTCGCCTCGATCGCAGTTGATCCCCGAAGGAGAGCCTAGGAACAAAACAAAACACGAATGTGGATAACTGCTACTAGAGTTTCTTTCTCGGGCCAGCTGACCGCAAGAATCGTAGATAATCGCAGATGTTAGGGAAAGTAGAAGCGGCATGATACGCGATACGGTCTTCATCTGTCATGCGACTCCTGACGACAATACGTTCGTCAGGTGGCTTGGCGCGCGGCTGAGCGGCCATGGCTATCGCGTCTGGGCAGACTTGTTCGAATTGAAGGGGGGAACCCCTTTCTGGGTCACGATCGAAGAGGCGCTACGGCAACGGGCGATCAAAGTCATCTTCGTAGTTTCTCGCCGGAGCGTAGACCCGGCGCGGTCTGGTGTCCGCAACGAACTCTCAGTAGCGGATGCCCTCAAGAAGTCGCTGGTCGATCCGGAGTTCATCATTCCGGTGCGGATCGACGACGTCCCGTTTGGCGATCTTCCGATACAGGTCCACCAGCTCAACGCCATCGACTTTTCGCGCGATTGGGGCGCCAGCCTTATCGAGCTGCTGGACACACTTGAGGCAGCTAACGTCCCGCGGCATCAGGATGATCGCACCGCCGAGTTCGAGGCCTGGCGCGACAGTTTCACCAGTAAAGCCGTTTTCGTCGAAGAGGCCGAAGAACGGGTCCTGACCAACTGGTTGCCCATCGCGGCGCTGCCGCCTTCCGTAAATTTCTACGAGTATGCCGGTCCCGAGGATGTGATCAGGAAGGCATTGCAGGGCGCGGGGCTGCCGCATCGGCCTTTCCACAGGCTGATCATATCTTTTCTCGACCTGGCCAGCCTGCAAGCCAGCATGCCGCCGTCCAACACGCTCTCGCTCCGGGCGCAGGTGCCGCTGGCGGATTTTCTCTCAGGCAAGACGGCGGGTGTCACTTCACCGCGCGCTGCGGACGCGCGCAATATCGCCACCCATCTTCTGCGCGAGCATGTCGAAAGCGCTCTCGTCAGCCGCGGGCTCAAGCGTTACGAAACGTCGTCCGGCGCAGCATACTATTTTCCCAAAGGTTTGGTCGCGAACGACAAGGTCGCGTACCTAGCGGCCTCGGGTAAAGCCACGAGGAAAAATGTCGTCGGCCGGAGCGAGCGACATAAGGTGTTCTGGCATCTGGCCATGAAGGTCAACGTCACGCTGGGCGACACGCCATTCGTGCGCTTCAAGCCCTATATCTGCTTCTCCGAAGACGGCCTTGCCGCCATCGCCGATGCAAAGAAAACGTCGGCGATCCGTCGGCGGTTCTGCATGAACTGGTGGAACAAGCACTGGCGGCAGTTGCAGCAGGCTTTCTGCGCATTCCTTGTCGCTGACGGTCAGAACATCCCCATCAGCCTTGGCGCTGACGAGCTGGTCCTGAACGGGTCCCTGCTTGAACTGACGGCCGCGCGCCGGATGTCGGACGAT
The DNA here is from genome assembly GCF_004022985.1 of Mesorhizobium sp. M7A.F.Ca.ET.027.02.1.1. Classification (NCBI taxonomy): domain Bacteria; kingdom Pseudomonadati; phylum Pseudomonadota; class Alphaproteobacteria; order Hyphomicrobiales; family Phyllobacteriaceae; genus Mesorhizobium; species Mesorhizobium sp. M7A.F.Ca.ET.027.02.1.1. The sequence continues at coordinate 1,526 of NZ_RZOL01000547.1, forward strand.
CTGGCGCTGATGGAGCCGGAGGACGCAGAAGACCCTGCCGAGTCCGAAATTGATGATTACGGGGATGACGACTTCCTTCTTGAGGAGGCCGACGAAGATGCATCGGAGGCGGCGGAATGAATGGGTGGCGTCTGGTCCATATTGACGAGCCGCAGCTGGCGTTCGGCTTTGGCCAGAAAGCGGAACATCCGAAAGATGGCCTGTTCCTGTTCGGCCCGCCGGCCTCCAACCAGAATCCGGCACGTATGGATATCGGCATCATCGGCACCACGCGGGCGGCAGCGATCTATGAAAGCTGGGTCCAGTCGATCCAGACAACGATCGCCGAACCGGAAAAAGGAAAACCCGAGAACAAGATGATGTGGCCGGGTTTTCAGGCCGTCTTCGGCATCCCTTGGCCCGCCAAGCCCTTCGCCTTCTGCCAGATCGACGGCGCAGAACTCAGCCGCCGGATACGCGGCGCTGACCGCCATGAGGCGATCTACAAGGCGGTTGACCTGTATGAAGAAGCCCTGCGCCGCTACATGCGGGAAGAAGAAGCACGGCCGCAGCTATGGTACGCGATCGTTCCCGAGGAAGTCTTCCGTTACGGGCGGCCGCAATCGAGCGTACCACGCGATATTCGCGAGCCTGCAAAGGGAGGGCTGGGTAAGCGCGTAGCGCAAAGGATTCTTCGTGAAGGCTCCCTCTTTCCCGAAGATGTCGAGGCCGCTGCAATCTATGAGTACGAGCTCAATTTTCACAACCAGTTGAAGGCGCGGCTCCTCGATACGAAACAGGTGATCCAGGTGGTTCGCGAGACGACGCTCGCGCCGCTCCTCGCTGAAGAAGACAGCCAGCGATCGTTGCAGGATCCCGCTTCGGTCGCATGGAATCTCGCCACGACGAGCTTCTACAAGTCCGGCGGGCGGCCGTGGCGTATCGCCGATGTGCGCGAAGATGTCTGCTATGTCGGACTGGTCTACAAGCGTATCGAAAACGCCAAAGGGCGCGACAATGCGTGTTGCGGCGCTCAGATGTTCCTGTCGAGTGGGGATGGCGTCGTTTTCAAAGGCGCCGTAGGCCCTTGGTATTCACAGACCAACGACCAGTACCAGCTCTCGAAGGAGAAAGCGGCCGAGCTCATGGACATGGTTGTCAAAGCTTACAACGAGATGCACGGTCGTCCGCCCGCAGAGCTTTTCATCCACGGCCAGGCCGCCTTCGGCGACGATGAGTGGGCCGGTTTTTCAAGCACGGTGCCGGAAGGCACCAAACTCGTCGGTGTGCGCATCAAGCGGCAGACCGAGATCAAACTGTTCCGCTTCGGTGACCGTCCTGTGCTGCGAGGGACGGCCATGATCGGAGGAAGCCGGAAGGCCTATCTCTGGAGCGCCGGATTCACACCTCGCCTCAATACCTATCCTGGGCGGGAGGTGCCCAACCCCCTCACCGTCGACATCGTTCGCGGCGAGGCTGACATTGAGCGCATTCTCGCCGACCTGTTGGCGCTGACCAAGCTGAACTTCAACAACGCAGGATTCTCGGACGGACTCCCTGTGACACTGCGGTTTGCGGACTTGGTCGGGGAAATTTTGACAGCAGGGCCAACCGACAACACACCGCCGCTACCATTCAAGTACTACATCTAGGCTGGGATTCGGCGCGTGCGGGATGCTGGAAGGAGCCGCTTATCGCCG
>NZ_RZOL01000548.1:0-3180 GCF_004022985.1 Mesorhizobium sp. M7A.F.Ca.ET.027.02.1.1
GTCGACTGCAATGCCTGTGTCGCGGTCTGCCCGATGGGGATCGACATTCGCGACGGCCAGCAGCTCGAATGCATCACTTGCGCGCTCTGCATCGACGCCTGTGACGGCGTCATGGACAAGCTCGGCAGGGAGCGTGGGCTGATCTCCTACGCGACGCTCTCCGATTACAACGCCAATATGATGCTGGCGACCGCAGGCGGCTCCAGTTCAATCAACCCGTCGCTGGTCAGGACTGCTGGTGGCCTGTTCTCCGACAAGGTGGCGCATTTCCACGTCAGCAAGATCTTCCGGCCACGCACTTATCTCTACATGGGTCTGTGGTCGCTGATCGGTCTCGGTCTGCTCTATTCACTGCTGACGCGCGACAGGCTCGAACTCAACGTGCTGCATGACCGCAATCCGCAATTCGTGACGCTGTCCGACGGCTCGATCCGCAACGGCTACACCGTCAAGCTGCTCAACATGATCCCCGAGCCCCGGACCATTATCGTCACCATGGAGGGCTTGCAAGGCGGTGACATGGTCGTCGTCGGCGACGACATCCCCGCAGGCCGTTCCTTCGCCATTCCGGTCGAGCCCGATCGCCTGAAAATGCTGAAGGTCTTCGTGCGCCAGCCCGCGGATCAAATCCAGGGCACAGCGCAGACCTTCACGTTCCGTGTCGCGGACCAGTCCAGCTTCGAGGCGGACGAATACACCGCCACCTTCAACGCGCCGGAGATCGCCCGATGACAGCTAACGCTGAAAAACCCCGCGAATTCACCGGCAGGCACATGCTGGTCATCATCCTGGCCTTTTTCGGCGTGGTCATCGCGGTCAATCTGACCATGGCAACGCTCGCCAGCACAAGCTGGACTGGCCTCGTCGTCGAAAACACCTATGTGGCGAGCCAACAATTCAACAAGAAGGCCGAGGAAGGACGGGCGCAGGCAGCACTTGGCTGGACCGGCAAGCTGACCATCGCATGGGGCGAAGTTCGCTATGGCCTCGCCGACGTCGCCGGCAAGCCGGTTCCCTTGTATGGCGTCAAGGTGCTGTTTCGCCATCCCGCTTACGAGAAAGAGGACAAGTCGGTCACCCTCGCACCCGCCTCGGGCCAGGAATTCGCAGCGCAGCACATGCCGAAGGACGGCGTCTGGATTGTCGAAGTCGACGCCGACGCCGGTCTGGATAAACCGTATCGTGACGTCCGCCGGATCATGATTTCCAATGGAGCGCTGCAATGAGTTGTTGTGCACCGGGCGCCGAAATGGCGCTTGATCTGGTCAACGCGGGATCGGTCCTGCCGTCCAGCCAGGAGATCAGGCTGGCGAGCCGATCGCTTGGCGATGATCTTCACCAGACCGATCTTTCAGTGCCGATGGTTCATTGCGCGGCCTGCATCCAGGCGATCGAGACAGCGCTGGGAAAGCTCGATCAAGTGGAGAGCGCTCGTGTCAACCTGTCGACGAAGCGTGTCGCGGTCCGCTGGCGCGGAAACCAGGTACCACCATTCGTCGCCGCGCTGGGGCGGTTGGGCTACGAGGCGCATCTGTTCGACCCCGAGGTCGACAGTAAGGACAAGACGCTTTCCGAGCTGATCCGCGCCGTTGCTGTCGCCGGCTTTGCGGCGGGCAACATCATGCTGCTTTCAGTCTCGGTCTGGTCCGGCGCCGAAGGCGCAACGCGGGATCTGTTTCATTGGGTCTCGGCGCTGATCGCGATCCCGGCACTGGCCTTCGCCGGCGGCATCTTCTTCCGCTCGGCGTGGAATGCGCTGCGTCACGGCCGCATGAACATGGACGTACCGATCGCGGTCGGGGTGTCCCTCGCCTACGCCATGAGCCTCTATGAGACAATCAAACATGGCGACCACGCTTATTTCGATGCATCGGTGTCGCTGCTGTTCTTCCTGTTGATCGGCCGCACGTTGGATCACGTGATGCGCGAACGTGCCCGGACCGCCGTGAAAGGCCTGTCCCGGTTGGCCGCACGTGGCGCCATGGTGCTGCGCAGCGACGGCGCACGTGACTACCTGCCGGTTGGCGAGATCGAACCAGGGATGCAGCTGCTGATTGCAGCCGGAGAGAGAATCCCCGTCGATGGCAAGATCATCAAAGGGGCGTCGGACCTCGACTGCTCGCTGGCCTCGGGCGAAAGCACGCCGAAAAACGTAGCGCCGGGCGCAGCCGTGCAGGCCGGCGTGCTCAATCTCACCGGCCCACTGACGATCGAGGCGACCGCTGCCGCGAAGGATTCGTTCCTCGCCGAAATGGTTCGGCTGATGGAGGCGGCCGAAGGTGGTCGCGCGCACTATCGCCGTATCGCCGACCGAGTTTCAGCGCTTTACGCCCCGGTGGTCCATCTCACCGCCTTTGTGACATTCCTGGGCTGGATGGCGGCGACCGACGACTGGCACCGGGCGATGACGATCGCCATCGCTGTTCTCATCATCACCTGCCCGTGCGCGCTCGGCCTCGCCGTGCCGATCGTGCAGGTGGTCGCCGCGCGACGCCTGTTCGAGAACGGCATCATGGTCAAGGACGGCTCGGCCATGGAACGCCTGGCGACAATCGACACGGCGGTGTTCGACAAGACCGGCACGCTCACGCTTGGCCAGCCGCGGCTCGCCAACGCGTCGTCGATTGATCCCGCCATGCTGGAAATCGCAGCCGACCTGGCCGCGCATTCGCGCCATCCATATTCAAAGGCTATTGCGGGCCTTGCCGCTAGCAGCAGCCCGCACAAATTCGATAAAGTGATCGAGCACCCAGGGTTCGGGATCGAAGCTACCGCCGCTGGAAGCATCTGGCGGCTGGGCCGGCGCGGATGGGCGGGCTGGAAGGCTCGAACTGGCGGTGAAGGCAGACATGGCTATGGCGGAACGGTGCTGACAAAAGACGGGCTCATTGTCGCGACCTTCGACTTCGAGGATGCGCTGCGCGCCGACGCCAGAACAGCCATCGACCAGCTGCACAATGCTGGTCTGGGCGTGGAAATGCTGTCGGGCGATACCGCCAAAGCCTGCTCGGAGGTTGCGGACGTTCTGGGTGTCGATGACTTCGTTCCCTGCCTGCTGCCGTCCGGCAAGGTCGAACGCATCGAGTGTCTGGCGAGAGACGGTCACAAGGTTCTGATGGTCGGCGACGGGCTCAACGACACGCCGGCGCTGAGCGCTGCGCATGTCTCGATTGCGCCCGC
>NZ_RZOL01000549.1:0-3167 GCF_004022985.1 Mesorhizobium sp. M7A.F.Ca.ET.027.02.1.1
CTGGCGCACCGGGCGATGGCCCAGGGCGAGATGGTCGCCGAGATCGTCGCCGGCCACAAGCGCAACTGGGACAAGCGCGCTATTCCCGCCGTTTGCTTCACCGATCCGGAACTCGTCACCGCTGGTCTTTCGCCGGAAGAGGCCAGGGCTCTGGGCGGCGAGATCAAGATCGGCATGTTCCCGTTCGCCGCCAACGGCCGGGCGATGACGAAGCTGGGCGAAGACGGCTTCGTCCGCGTGGTGGCGCGGGCGGACAACCATCTGGTGCTCGGCATCCAGGCGGTCGGGCAGGGCGTCTCGGAACTGGCGGCGGCTTTTGGACTGGCGCTGGAGATGGGCGCGAGGCTGGAGGACATTGCCGGCACCATCCATGCCCATCCGACGCAAGGCGAGGGATTCCAGGAAGCGGCGCTCAAGGCGCTGGGGCACGCGCTGCATGTTTGATTCGTGATAGTGCAAAGGCGGTTATGTTGGCGGGACACTCGCCCCCCCCCCTCTGTCCTGCCGGACATCTCCCCCTCAAGGGGGGAGATCAGCAGTTTCGGGCAACCCGCCTCTTCCAAGACTTTGAAAATTGGCGAAATCTAAGATGACAGCCGATCTCCCCCCTAGAGGGGGAGATGCCCGGCAGGGCAGAGGGGGGCACTGTCCCGCCAGCCTCTCACAAGAGAGAAACGCTCGTCACCCCGCCAGCCGGCTCACCATCTCGTGCTGCGCATAGGCACGGCCGAAGCGGTTAGCCAGAAACGCGTCAAGCGCGATGTCTTCCTGCTTGATGAAACCCGTCGCCGGCAGGCTGCCGTCGGCCAGCATGTCGAGCACGGCGCAGATGCCGGACGCCGTGGTGATCTGGATGGCGCTTCGCACCTGGTCGCCGATGCGCCTGGAGTAGATCTTGTTGGCGTAGGTCTCCTGCAGCAGGCGGCCGTTCTTGCGGCCGGAGACGGTGACGAAGACGATGACCACGTCCTGCAGCGTCGCCGGCAGGGCGCTCTCGAAAATGTCTTTCAGCACGTCACGGCGGTGGCGCAGGCCGAGATCGTTGAGCAGCGCCTTCATGATCGCGGCGTGGCCGGGATAGCGGATGGTGCGGTAGTTCAGCGTGCGCACTCTGCCCTTCAGCGTCTCGGCCAGCGTGCCAAGGCCGCCGGAGGTGTTGAACGCTTCGTAGGTGACGCCGTCGAGCGAGAACTCCTCGCGCTCTTCCAGTGGCGGCACCTCGACCAGCTCGCCTTCGACGATTGCCTCGCAGGGCTCGCAATATTCGTTGATGACGCCGTCGGTGCTCCAGGTCAGGTTGTAGTTCAGCGCGTTGGACGGGTATTGCGGCAAAGCGCCGACGCGCATGCGCACGCTCTCCAGCGAATCGAACCGGCTGGCGAGATCGTTGGCGACGATCGAGATGAAGCCCGGCGCCAGGCCGCATTGCGGAATGAAGGCGCTTCTGCCCGAACGCGCCAGTTCCTTGACGCGGCGGGTCGAGACGACGTCCTCGGTCAGGTCGAGATAGTGCACGCCGGCACTGGCCGCCGCTTCGGCGATGCGGGTGGTCAGATGGAAGGGAGCGGCGCTGAGCACCGCGAATTTGCCGGCGAGCGCGGCTTCCAGCGCGCCGGCGGCTTCGATGTCGAGCTCCAGCGTCGCAACCGTGGCCGGCAGTTCGGCAGCAGCGAGCTGTGCTGCCGAGCGGTCGACGAGCGTGACCTGATAATCCCCAGTGGCGGCGAGCATCTCGGCAATGGTCGAGCCGATCTTTCCGGCGCCGACAACGACAATTTTTTTCATGACCGATCCCTCACTGATTGTGAGCTCAGATTCGCAGCTTGCCCGTCGAATGGAAGCGTGGTTTTGTTCGAAACGAAACCGTTGATTGGACAGTCTGCCGAGAAGAATCGTCGAAATGCTCAGTGACGCCGAACAGGCCCTGCTTTCCCTGCTGCGCGAGAATGCGCGCGCCTCGACCGCCGAGCTGGCGCGGCGGCTTGGCGTGTCTCGAACGACCGTGCAGAGCCGCATCGAGCGGCTGGAGCAGCGCGGCATCATATCAGGCTATGGCGTCCGGCTGGCGCCGGACTACGAGCAGGGGCTGGTGCGGGCGCATGTACTGCTCACCGTGACGCCCAAGCTCGCCGACAAGGTGGTGCGCGGCCTGCGCGCCCTGACGACGGTCCGGACGCTGCATTCGGTCAGCGGCAATTTCGACATGATCGTCATCGTCGACGCGCCATCGATCCGCGACCTCGACATGCTGCTCGACCAGATCGGCGCCATGGACGGGGTCGAGCGGACCCTGTCGTCGATCATCCTGTCGACGCGGATCGATCGGTGAAGCTGCTGGTCTCCCCCCTCGAGGGGGAGATGGCCGGCAGGCCAGAGGGGGTCGGTCCGACCGGATGCGACCTCCTTGCGACAGATGGAGGCTGGCGCTTCACGCGAGGCGACCCCCTCTGTCGCCTTCGGCGACATCTCCCCCTCAAGGGGGGAGATCGGCCTCTAATCCATCGCCAGCGGAAAACTCACCGCCACCGCAAGCCCGGGCTGCCCATCGCCCAGCGTGATCGATGCGCCATGCAGATCGGCGATTGCCCGGACAAGGCTGAGACCCAGCCCGCTGCCCGATGTCGACCGGCTATGGTCCAGCCGATAGAGCCGCTGGAACACTTTCTCGCGCTCTTCCGCCGGAATGCCGGGACCGTTGTCGGCGACGCCGGCAACGACGCGTTCGCCCTGGCGCGCCGCCGACAGCTTTATCGTCGTGCCCGATGGACAATGGCGCAGCGCGTTCTCGACCAGATTGGCGAACATCTGCGTCAACAGCTCGCGATCGCCATGGATCCGGTCCGTCGTTTCCTGTGGTTGCGCCAACGACAGCGACTTTCCGTCGTCCTCGGCAACATCGGCATAGATTTCGGCGATGGTTTGCAGCACCTCGCCCAGATCGACATCGGTGAACCGCGCCCGGCGGGCGCCGGCCTCGATCTGCGCGATGCGCAGCAGGGCATCGAAGGTCTCGTTGATCTGCAGGCTCTCGGCATGCGCCTCGGCCAGTTCAGCGGCGATTTTCTGGCCCGACAGGTTCTTTTCCGACGCGGTATCGAGGATCATCTGCAACCGGTTGAGCGGCGTCTTCAGATCGTGGGCGATGTTGGCGCTGACCTGTTTCATGC
>NZ_RZOL01000054.1:0-23653 GCF_004022985.1 Mesorhizobium sp. M7A.F.Ca.ET.027.02.1.1
GTCGGCAAGCTGGTGGCCGACGACATCTGCGGTAACGAGAGCGACCTGCTACGGCCGTTCCGCTTCTCGCGCTTCGCCGAAGGCAAGCTGCATCCGACCTCGCATTCGCCATTCCCCTGGAGCTGACATTTGCCCGCTCGAAACCAGAGTGTGACGATGAGGGCAAGACCCAATAAGTGTGCTCCGATCCCTGAAAACTGGATCGGTCGGAACTGGAGTTTTCCTCTGTAGGTTCCCCTGGCTCGGGAGGAGCGGAACACAATGAATGCATCTAAGTTTTCCGCCACGCAGAAGGCGTTCATTTTGAAGCAAGGGGCTGATGAGATATGTCGCCGGGCCGGTATCAGCCAAGCGACCTACTTAACTCTGGGTCTTGGTTTGTCCTGCCCCGATAATGTCTTTTTCTCTCCACGAGCGGCTCCAACCTTGTTGGCAGTTCTTCATATCCCCGCGGAGACCAGTGTATTTCGAACCGCTTGACGCACGTCAAAATCTCAAACGCTAAGTTGTTAAGATCAAATCAATCACCTTGAACTTGTGCGAGTTACAGCCAAAGGTAAGCGAGTTGGGGGGGTATCGTGGCAGAGTACAGCTTAATAATCACGGATGTAACGCGCTATGGAAGTCTTTACTGCGTGGCCGGATGGGACGTTGGTCGACAGCGGATGATACGACCCGAGCCGCCGGGGGCCAATGCTGCAGTCGAGGCTTCTCGATTTTGGGATGGCGATTTTGCTGGAGATGGACAGGTTTTCGCGTTTGGGAATAAGGTGCTTATTGCCGCCACAAAACCACCTGACCACTTTCCTTTCCCCCACGCGACCGAAGACCGGATTGTAGTCGCAGGTAGCAACATCGCGGTTCTCGAGCGTCTCAACACCACGCAGATTGTTCAATCCATTGCAGAAAGCGTTTCTGCGTCACCGTTGAAGGCGTTCGGAGGCCATTTGGTGCGTGCTCAAAGTGGAAAGGCACAAGTGCCCGCCGGAACGAATACCGCATCGCTCGGCGCCATTGAAATCGAGCCTGACGAAATTAGCTTTTACAGTGATGTAGCGGCAAACGGAAGGCGACGCCTCAGGGCCGTTGTCGAGTACGAGGGTCTCGACTACGATTTTTCTGTGCCAGCCGATGCAGCCTATAGGCGCTTCATTGACGGTGAGATAGCGGCATTGAAGGCTGATGCCCACGCCAGCGAATTGATCCATGTCCGTCTCGGGTTGTGCCGTCCCTTCGCTGCAATGCCGCACTCCTGCTACGCTCAGGTTAACGGTCTCTTGTTCCTATGAGGTGCAGGCGTTAGAAAGGCGCAGCGGGATCGGCGGTCAAAATGCTACGCCCATTGTCCGGAAACTCCGTTTGGAGAAGGCTCAGTTGGCGAAGAAAGAGATAGGAAGCTCGACGTTGCAAGTGTTCACAATTGGCCACTCAATGCTTTCCTATGAAAGCTTTTTCGCGCTTTTAAAGCTGCATGGCGTTAATGCCATAGCGGACGTCAGAACATCACCGTTCTCGCGGCATTTTCCGCACTTCAATAAAGAAAACTTGCAGCGCGAGCTTGGAGGGGACCGCGTCAAATACGTGTTTCTTGGACAGGAACTCGGCGGGCGTCCCAAAAGCAAGCAGTTTTTCTGCGAAGGTGTAGCAGATTACGAGAGAATGGCAAGAACGGAGGAGTTTGCCTGCGGCATTGATCGGGTAGTCGAAGGAGCCAAGTCTTATCGGATAGCGTTAATGTGCTCTGAGCAGAACCCGCTAGACTGTCACCGATGCCTACTCGTTGGTCGGGCATTGCACGAAAAAGGGGTGAAGGTTCAGCACATTCTCGGCAACGGCCACCTGTTGGATCAAGATCGAATAGAGGCACGATTACTCGACATGGCAGGAAAGGCAGATGTAGATTTATTTGAGGTGCCCTCAAAGCGACTGGCCGCAGCCTACCGTAATCGGGCACAAAAGGTCGCGTTCTCAGGTAGTCAATTCGCCCCTAAAAACGTAGATGTCAGGAGCCTGAGAAGTTGGTTGAGCTTGCAACGATAGGCTTTACAAAAACAACAGCTGCTAATTTCTTTGATAGACTTAAGAAAGCGAGCGTCAAAAAAATAATCGACGTCAGACTTCACAATACCTCTCAGCTTGCAGGCTTCGCGAAAGCGGATGACTTGGCGTATTTTCTGAAAGAAATTTGTGGCGTTCAGTACGTCCATCAACCAATCCTCGCGCCTACGGATGACCTTCTAAAGGCTTACAAACGCGACAAAGGTGACTGGGGGATTTACGAACGATCGTTCTTATGCTTGATGGAAGAAAGACGGATTGAGATCCGGTTGAAACCGGAGCTGTTTTCGAGCGGCTGCTTACTTTGCTCCGAGGATAAACCCCACCATTGCCACCGCAGATTGGTGTGTGAGTATTTAAACTCGAAGTGGGACGGTGCCCTAAAGGTCCGCCATCTTTGAAAGCTCTTGTGGGCAAGCTAACCAATTCTAGTCGCTGCAATCACTCAGCGTGTTGAACCTTTTTGCCACAGCTGAGAGCCGCAGGCGCTAACGTGGTCCAGTTTGGCGGCGGGCATACCGACGCGCACCCGAGGGCAGCGGCTGCGGCATCGGTGGCCGTCACGATCCGTCTGCTCCCGTCCCGGACGTCGACCACCAACGGCGCGTCAGCGCGCGCCGCCGCTGCGCCGGTCATCCGCCGCAGACGGTCGGTGGACCAGCTCGGCAGGTACAGCGAGACGACCCCTTTCATCACAGGCTTCCAATTCGAAATCAGCGCTTTCGCCAGCCCGGGCGCGGATCAACTCGACCAGCCAGCTGGCTCGGCTAATACCGGGAACCTGCATTGGCGTGGAGGGCAGCACCGACACCCGCCAGCGTGGCGGTGGCGGTGGGCTGCCCGAAATCGGTCGCGTCCGTCTGGCGCCGCCAAAGCCGTAGCGCGAGACCGATGGTTCCGGTCACCTCCGCGGTGAGCATGAGGCGACGCGAGGCCTTCATTGAGAGCTGGGCGACTTCCCCGACAACGGCCCTTAAGCCGCCATGCCGCAGGCGCTCCTCCATGCAGGCAAGACACTGGCCTGGTCGCCGGCCTCCAGGTAACCCGATCGGGCGGCAGGCCGCCTGCGCGACGGCGGGCGCAAAATATCCGGCTGGGTGATGCACCAGAGCACGCGGCCTTTCGTGCGCGCGGCGATGCCGGCGGTGAACAGGGCACTGGCGGCACCATCGATGATGCCGTTGCCGCCCCGGCGATCTCATGCAATGCAGTGCCGCGCGCCCACGCCCGGGCAGGCGTGAAACCACGGCGGCCACCCGAAGGGCAGCACCGATTGGGCGCGTCTCCGAGGGCCTTCGATCTTTTTCGACCTGCGCGCGCAAGGCGTCGATGGCCGGGGGCCGCATGGTATCTATTGACCTCCGCTTGTGAGCGTGCCGAGCGGGTTATCGTGACGCTCTTCGTCAACCCGACACAGTTCAACAATGCAGCCGGTCTCGCGGCCTGGCACGGAGCACGAGGACGGCGCCAAGCTCGCGCCGCTCGGCGCTCATCTGCTCAACTCCCTCTCAGACGGGCGCCGATCTTGCTTTCTTCGGGGAGAAGGATTTCCAGCAGTTGCACGAGGGGCGTCGGTGGCGTGGGATCTGGATATCCCCATCGAGATAGTCGCCTGCCCGACGGTCCGCGAGGAGGACGGCCTGGCAATGTAGTCGCGCAACGTGCACCTGTCGGTGGCGGAGCGGCAGGTCGCGCCGAGACTTGCCGCGCGGCCGCACGCGTCGCCGGAGGCGCGTCGGTCGACGCGACGCTCGTCGAGGCGCGGTCAGCAATTGTCCCGGTAGGCTACGCCCGGATCGAGTATCTCGAACTCCGGGCCAAGGAGGACCTCGCTACGATGCAGGCGCTTGACAGGCCCGGACGCTTGCTCGTGGCTGCCTGGCTTGGCGAGACGCGGCTGATCGACAATGTAGAGGTGCCGTCCCGGCCAGGAGCCATCACGCGCACGGCGGCTTGAGGCGGTGCATGCCCTTCGATTACTTCGAACCGAGTGGTACGCGGGACGAATTCCATCCCCGGCAGACAGTCTGAATCATCAATCGCTGATCTGGAATCGCCAACGACTTCAATCAGCTCCGGTGCCGCTCTTGCGAAAACCGCGAGATGAACCGGCACGTGGGGTTCATCATCGTCAAGTGGGGAATATGGCGGCAGATGTCAAAAGAATGGCCGCAAATGTCAATGCGATTCTAGTTTGCGCGATCTAATTATCACCCGATAATCTCGCGTGAATCGGCGTCGCGAGCGCCGCCATTTGGAGACCGCGAGCGGTTAGTCGACTTTCGAGAAAACATGGTGCGGTGCTATGGGAGGTTATCCCTCTACTGGCATTTGCTTGCCAATGGCGGCATGCGATTTGCAAGAGCAACGAGCCGCTCAGCTTGGCAATGCGATAAATCCCAGAAAGAGTTCGAGCATCCGCTCTGCCCGAACTGAGGCGGCCTGATCTACTGGAACGCTGCGGAACGACCTTGGATCGGGACGCCCGCGATTTGGGTCGAGGCGGGGCTTCGAGGGCTGTTTTGGAGGTATCCGACCTTCAGATTGTTCTGCTCTAGCGGAACCAGAATCCACGCAGCTAAATGTTTCTATGATGCCTCGGCTCACACCCGCGACTCCAACAGTCGACAAGGCATCACGTTGATCAACGGCGCTAGCTGCATATGGTCGTTCATGGATGACATTACCTGCCAATGTCCGAGGCTACTTTGAGCTGCTTTCTGGTCTCGCCATCGGGGGAAACGGCGCCGCAACGATGATCACTTCACATGAGGAAAGTCGAGGCCGGAAAAGGTCGCGGCGACAGCCGTTGTGGCCGCTCTACCTTGTTCTTTTCATGCTGCTGCTTTCGGCGGTGGTGTTGGCCTTCGTCACTGGGCGCTATCCCGTGCCGCCGCTGATAGCGCTACGGATCTTCCTATACCCCGTCACCGGCGGTGAGGCCGACTGGACTGCGACCGCGGAGACAGTCGTATGGGAAATCAGGCTGCCGCGCATTGCCGGCGCGCTGCTGGTCGGCGCCAGTCTGGCCGCGGCCGGGACGACCTATCAGTGCATTTTCCGCAATCCCCTGGTTTCGCCCGCGATCCTCGGCGCCTCACAGGGCGCGGCCTTCGGCGCCTCGCTGGCCCTGCTGTTGCGCCTGTCTTGGTCGGGCGTCATGGGCATGGCTATGGCATCCGGTATCCTCGCCACATCGGCCACTGCGCTGATCGGCCGTCATCTCGGCAGTGGCTCGATGATCACCTTGGTATTGGCGGGCCTGGTGGTCGCCGCCGTTTTCAACGCGCTGGTTGCGGTGGTGCAATACATAGCCGACCCGCTCGACGTGCTGCCGTCGATCACCTTCTGGCTGATGGGCAGTCTAAATCGCATCGGTAATGATGATCTCGGCATCATCGGCGTTCCTATCGCACTTATGCTCGCCCAGCTTTACGCCTTCCGCTGGCACATAAACGTGCTCGGCGCCGACAACGACGCGGCACGGGCGCTCGGGGTCAATGCGGCGCTGGTGAGCGGCGTTGCCATCGCCGGAGCCACCGTACTGACCGCGCTCGCTGTCAGCGTAAGCGGCATCGTTGGCTGGGTCGGGCTGGTCGTCCCCCACATCGCCCGCTTTCTGGTCGGTCCCAATTTCGACCGCCTCTTGCCGATCAGCGCCCTGACGGGCGGCCTGTTCCTGCTTGCCATGGACACACTGGCGCGCAGCGTGGCGACACAGGAGCTGCCGCTCGGCGTCGTAACCTCGCTTGTCGGTGCGCCATTCTTCGCCATCGTGCTCGGCCGTGCCCGGAGGCATTGGTTCTGATGGCCGCTTTAGTCGCCAGCGATGTCTCCTTCACTCACGCCGGCAACGTCGCTCCGACCCTGCGCGGGATTTCGATCCGGGCCGAAGCGGGCGGGGTGCTGTGCCTTCTCGGGCCGAACGGGTCGGGTAAGACGACGCTGCTGCGTTGTCTCGTCGGGCTCCAGGGCGGCGGCGCCGGCATCGAGATCGACGGCCGGCCGCTGTCGAGCTTCAGCGAAGGCGAACGGGCGCGCCGCATCGCTTATGTGCCGCAGCACGGCGCGGCCGTATTTCCCTACACGCTGGCCGACATCGCGGTACTCGGCCGCACGCCGCATCTCGGCTCCTTCACCGTGCCGTCGCCCGATGACTGGCGCATCGCCCTCGACAGCCTAGGCCGACTTGGCATCGGCCACCTGGCGAACCATCCGTTCAACCTGTCGAGCGGCGGCGAGCGCCAGCTTGCGCTGATCGCCCGCGCAATCGCGCAGGACGCGGCGACGATCGTGCTCGACGAACCGACGGCCAGCCTCGATTTCGCCAACCAGACGCGCATCCTCGACATCATCGCGGGCTTGGCGACGCAGGGGCGCACGCTGGTATTTTCCACGCACGATCCCGACCACGCCCTGGCGGCGGCGACGCAAGCGGTTCTGCTGAAGCACGGGCTCGTGCTTGCGCAGGGAGACGTAGCCCATGTGGTCAACGATCTCACGCTGAGCGCGCTGTACGATGTGCCGGTGCGGCTGGTGTCCCTCGGTGCAGGCGACGATGGCTTCGGTCCCATGACCGTATGTTTTCCTGTCCGCCGAAGCTCCCGATTGGGCAAGTCCCATAATCTGAGGGAAAATTGATATGACGTGTCGACCCATCCTGAAAATTTCAGCCTTTTTACTGCTCCTGTTAGGCATCGCCTCGCCGGCGGCGGGTGCGACCGCGGTCCGCACCATCACCGACATGGCAGGCCGCAGGGTCGTCGTGCCGGCCGAAGTCGAGCGGGTCGCCACCATGGGCTCCGTGCCGCCACTAAACAGCCTGCTGTTCGCCGTCGGCGCGTCGGATCGACTCGTCAGCGGTTTGCCGCCGCGGTTCGGAGAGAACCCGCGCTGGACCTTTCAAAAAGTCTTCGCGCCGCAACTGGCTGACGCGCCCTTGATCGAGACGCAGAGCCGGGAACCAGACCTGGAGGCGATCATCGCGCTCCAGCCGGATGTCATCCTGACGACCTATCCGGCCATGGCGGATGCGGTGGCGCGCGTCGGCGTGCCTGCGGTCGTCATTGAATGGCAGGAGCCCGATGACGTGAAGACGGCGATGGAACTCATCGGCGGTCTTCTCGGCAAGGAGAAGGAAGCAGCCGCCTATGTCGACTACTTCGACCGAACTCTGGCGCGGGTCTCGGCGATTTCGCAATCCCTTGCGGACACTGAGAAGCCGCGCGTGCTTTATTTCGAGCCGGAGACGATCAGCCAGCCGCATCTCATTGCGGAGTGGTGGATCCGGCAGGCCGGCGGCGTCAGCGTCTCCGACGACGGGCGCAGCCAAGAAGTGCTATCCTTCAACATCGAGCAGGTGCTGACCTGGAACCCCGGCATCGTCCTGGTCCCCCAGCTGAAAGATGTCGAAAAGGTCCTCGGCAACCCGCTGCTAAAGGACGTACGTGCGGTGGCGACCCGGCGCGTTTTTCCGCTTCCTGTAGTCGCGCATACATGGGGCAATCGCACGGCTGAGCAGCCGCTGACCGTGCTGTGGGCGGCAAGGACGATCAACCCGGAGGTTTTTGGTGAGATCGATCTAAAGGCCGAAGTGAAGCGTTTCTACGCCACTACCTTCGCCCACCCGCTCGACGATGAGATCGTCGCGGCCATTTTGGATCCCACGACCGAGCCACCCTACTGAGCGATCCGGCCGCGGACTTTCCGCAGCAAATCCAGCCTTATTGTGCCGCTTACCACGAGTGCAACAAAGTCGAGCACCTGGTTAACCGCCTCCAGCATCCATGTGAGCCAGCTTTTTCGGTGGCGCAAGCAGCTTTGCCGAAACCCCGCGCCGTGCGCCCAATTCATTCCCATGGAGATCGCGAGGCGCTGCCGGCACCGCCGACATCGGCGGAGTCGCCAAACCAAGCGTTCGATATGGCGGCAGATGCCAAAAATGTGGCAGGACGCGTCAACGCGGTCCTGATTACGCGGTCTAATCTCACCCGATGGAGCTCGCGTGAATTTGGCTTCGCGAGCGCCGCCACCGGTACGGATTGAAGCTCGGGCGTCCAAAAAAGCCCAGCTGAGAAGAGCCGTCACGATATGAAGATTGCAAGCAATCGTCCCTAGGTTCCTTGAGAGGCCGGCTGGGAAACTGGCCATGAATTGGGTCGTAGGAGCCCTGTCGACTTCGCTTGAACAAACATCACAAGAACAAATCGTTAGTAGCTTACAGATGCCCAACAATCGAGCTGTTACATGCAAGCAAAAGCCGATCTTGCAACTTAGTTTGCCGAATGTCTGACGAGGAGGCTGAAATGTCTGATTGGTTCCGGCTGGAGCGAAGCGCAGTACTAGCCGTTGATCTGCAAGGCGAGAACCTCCCCGAGGGTGCTTGCACGGTGGAGAATTATCCAGACGTTCTGAGCAAGTCCCAGAAGGTGCTGGCCGCTTGTCGACGAACTGGTTTTCCGATCATTTACACGCGCCATTGGCTCGACCCGAAGGGTATAGACACGCCACGATACGAGTCTCTGGATGACCGCGGGCGGCCGCTGCACAGCGTCGCCGGTTCAACGCGGGGGGAGATCTGTCCGGAGGTCACGCCGCAGGATGGGGACATCGTCATCGACAAGCAGCGCTTCACGGCCTTTTACGGCACGAAGCTCGATCTTGTTCTTAACCGCATGGATATCGAGCACCTGATCATCTTCGGGGTCTGGACGGAGGCCTGCCTGGAGACGACGGTATGGGATGCCCTGTGGCGCGATTTTCGGATCACGCTGGTGAAAGATGCGTGCGGGAGCGCGACCGAAACAATTCACAAGACCGCCATGCTTGACATGGCCAATTGGCTGAGGGGCGGGATGATCATCGGGGCGGAGGAACTGGTTAAGGCGCTGGATGGGAACGACTATCGCGCATGGCGCTTCGAAAAGCCGTTCTCGATGCCGTACCGGACTGAAACAATCGATTCGTTGTACGAGTCCCTGTGAGACAGAATGGCGGCCCGCGGCACCTCCGGGCGTCCACCGACGGGAGACCGAAAAAGGCAAATACGGTTCAGAACAGCGAAGGGGAGGCGTCCAGCAATGCGAGTAAAGAAGATAATACGGCGCGAGTTTCTGAAAACCAGCGCACTTCTAGGCCTCGGCGCCGCTAGTCTGCATCTTCCAGACCGCGCGATTGCGGCCGGCGAGATTCGGCTTCTCACGTGGGAGGGCTATGCCGAGGACGCCTGGATAAAGGATTTCGAGCAGTCCAATGGTGTTACGGTCACGAAAACATACGTGGGCTCGAACGATGAATACATGGCCAAGCTGGCCGCGGGTGGAGGCGACTATGATGTCGCCGTGATCGTGAGCTCGTTGGCGGAGAGGGCCATCGACGCCGGCTTCGTGGAAAATCTCGATCTGTCCTTGATTCCCAATTTTGAGCAGCTTTATCCACGGCTCAAGACCGTCGCTTTCATTTCGAAGGAAAAGCAGGTCTATGGAGTGCCGACGTTCCTTGGAATCACTCTCGTCACTGTGAACGCCGATGTAATTCCCGATGGGAGCGACTTCGGAATCCTTTTTGACAATCGGTACGCTTGCAAAATCGGTATGGGACGATGTTGCAACGTTGGGAGACGTGGCGAACTGGATGGGAATTGAAGACCTTTGGAACATGACGGACGAACAGCTCGAAGCGGTGAAGCAGAAGCTGATCGAGCAGAAGCCCCTCGTGCGCACCTATTGGTCCCAGGCGGGCGAGGCGATCGACCTGTTCATGATCAAGGAAATCGTCGCATCCAATTCTTGGAGCTACATCACCGCGACCCTGAAATCACAGGGACTGCCGGTGCGCGAATTTGCCGGCTCCCCGCCTATCGGCTGGATCGACTCGCACTTCATTGTGAAGGGGGACACCGAACCAGGAAGTCGCCCACAAGTTTATCAATCACATCATCTCCCCGGAATCGCAGGGCGAGATCCCCAATGTTACTGGCTACATGCCGACCAGCCCGGCGTCGAAGGGTCACATGAAGGCGGAGACCTGGGAAGCGTTGCGCTTGGAGCAGGTTGGCGAGATGATGGACCAGATGCAATTTTGGGAGAACATCCCGCGCCGGAACCGCTATCTGGAGGTACTGAATGAGGTGAAGGCTGCTTGATTATGCCAGTTGAACCCGCGAAAGAGGGATCGTGCTGCAATCAGGCGCTCGTCCGGCTTGACCGGGCTTGACCGGGTGTCGAAGGCCTTCGGAAATACAGTGGCCCTCAAGGATCTGTCGCTGGAGATCCTTGAGGGCGAGTTCCTGACGCTTCTTGGTCCGAGCGGGTGCGGTAAGACCACGACATTGCGCCTCATCAGCGGTTTCGAGGTGCCGGACCGTGGGTCCGTGTCGATTAAAGGGCGAGACGTTACCCACGTTCCGCCCTTTCGCCGTGACGTGAACACCGTCTTCCAGAACTACGCCTTGTTCCCCCATCTTACGGTGTTCGAAAACGTCGCTTATGCGCTAAGGGTGAAACGGATTTCCACAGCGGACGTCAAGGCTCGGGTCTTGGCAATGCTCGATCGTGTGGGACTCAGCGACAAGGCCAGCCGGTTGCCCCGCGAACTCAGCGGCGGCCAGATGCAGCGGGTGGCCCTGGGTCGAGCCCTGATCAACGAACCGTCAGTTCTCCTGCTTGACGAGCCCCTCAGCGCCCTGGGCGCCAAGCTGCTCGTGCGATGCAACTTGAGTTGCGGCGGATGCATGCCGAGTTGGGTCTCACCTTCGTCTGCGTGACCCACGACCAGGAAGAAGCGCTGGTGATGAGCGACCGCATTGCGGTGCTCGATTCTGGAGAAATCGCCGAAATCGGCACGCCGCGGGAGATCTTCGAGCGCCCGTCAAACCGCTTTGTCGCGGACTTCATCGGTGGATGCAATTTCATACCGATCTCGATCGACCAGAGTAGCGGCTTTAGATTACGAAACGGCAAGCCGCATGCTCTGGCGCGTGGAACTGAAGGGCTTCTGGCCATTCGTCCGCAGAACTTGAAGCTCGGCGTGCCAGAAGAGGACGCAGCGTTCGAAGCGGACGTCCACGTCTCGGACGTCGTCTGTCTAGGGACAGCAGTCAGACTGGCCCTGAGACTGGGAAGTGACGTTGAGCTGACCGCAGAGCTGGATCGCCAGGCAATTGGAACTACCAACCTGGAGCCCTCGACCGCGCTTCGCGTTTGGGCGCGGCAAGGCGACGTGATCGTCTTCGACAGTTCTGGCTGGAGCGGGCATGGGCGCTGGCTGAAGCATCTATGCGCACGCACCGCGTTGATTGGAGTCGGTACTTGCGGCTCACGGTCTTTCTCGGGCCGGCGGCGCTTTACGCGATTCTATTTATCATGGTGCCTTACACCAATCCTCGCCTACAGCTTCTGGAAAGTCGAGAACTATGTCACTCTTCCTGACTTCGGCCTGCAGAACTTTGCCCGCATTGTCGAGAGCGCGGTATATCTATCGATGACCGGCAACTCCTTGCTGGTCGCAGGTATCGTCACGATCTGTGCGGTACTCCTTGGATACGCCCTCGCCTTTTATGTTGCCTTGTGCGCCGGCCCGCGGCGGCAGATCCTCTATTTCCTGATGGTGATCCCGCTTTGGACGAGTTTCCTTTTGCGTGCCTTTATTTGGCGCATCATACTGGGGCGTGAAGGCGTCATCAATTCTGGACTCGGCTGGCTAAGGATTGCCGGTGAGCCAATCTCGCTGTTGTTGTTCAATCGCTTCAGTGTATGTGTCGCGCTCACATACGTATTTATACCCTTTGTCGCCATCCCGGTTTACACCGCGCTCGAAAAAATTCCGCGAGAGACCCTCGAGGCAAGTATGGATTTGGGGGCCTCGCCCGCCTACACCTTGTGGCGCGTCATTCTGCCGCTCAGCGTACCTGGCATCATCGCGGGAACGATGTTCACCTTCTGCCTAAGTTTCGGGGATTTTGTCGCGCCGGCACTGCTTGGCGGGCCGAGCGGCATGATGATCTCGAGCATCATAATAAGCCAGTTTGGGGCGGCCTTCGACTGGCCGTTCGGCAGTGCGTTGGCGATTGTGATCATCGTGGTGATCGCCTCAGCCGTTGCCCTGGCGAGATGGATGGAGCGGCGATATGAATGAAGTGTTGCCCAGATGGTCGCGGGGCTGCGC
Organism: Mesorhizobium sp. M7A.F.Ca.ET.027.02.1.1; assembly: GCF_004022985.1. Lineage (NCBI taxonomy): Bacteria > Pseudomonadati > Pseudomonadota > Alphaproteobacteria > Hyphomicrobiales > Phyllobacteriaceae > Mesorhizobium > Mesorhizobium sp. M7A.F.Ca.ET.027.02.1.1. The sequence goes on from NZ_RZOL01000054.1 coordinate 12,223, forward strand.
ACGTCAAGCACACTTCTTGGGATAGCAGTATTCGTCTTTCTCTATGCGCCTCTCGCGCTTCTGGTGGCCTATTCCTTTAGCGCCAGTCGCACGCTCACGTTTCCCATCCGGGGATTTACCTTTGAGTGGTATGCAGCGCTAGCAAACAATGAAGAACTCCTGCGCGCCGTCGCCAATAGCCTGAAGGTCGCTGCCGGGGTGGTATTCCTGACACTGCTGCTTGGCATTCCGGCCGCGTATGCTCTGAGCCGCTTCGCGTTTCGGGGCAGTGCCCTGGTTGACCACATGCTGACGCTGCCATTGATGATTCCCGGGATCATCACGGGCTTATCGATTCTGCTCCTACTCAAGAGCTTTGGTTTCGGCCTGTCCCTAGGGGCGGTCGCGCTAGGCCACAGTGTGGCTTGGCTGCCCATCGTAGTAGAGCAGGTGGCGGCGCGCCTGCGCAGGCTAGACCGAAGCATCGAGGAGGCTAGTCTTGATCTTGGCGCGGGATATGCGCAGACGTTCGTGCGCGCTGTGCTCCCCAACCTGAAAGGGGCGATCACCGGGAGCGCTCTGCTCGTGTTCACTTTGAGCTTTGACGAGGTGTCCATCACGTTTCTGTTGACGGCGACTGAAAACACCTTATCCATGCAGATTTGGGCCATGTTACGGCAAGGCGTGACGCCAGAGATCTGCGCGATCGCAACGATAACCGTGGCTTTCTCGGGCGCGCTCATAGGTTTGGGAGTGGGTTTGGCGCGGAGTTGAGTGCCGCCGTTTGAGACGCGAATCTCTGATCCGACGGCACGGGTAATCCTCCTGATAGAATAAATCGGCGGCAAGCCGGAGGTCGAGCGGCGGAGTTCCTGAAGCGCTTCAACTGCAAGAAGCGGTGGTTCCGCGCGGCGTTCTTGTGCCGCTTGTGTTCCGGCCGAACGCAAGGCCGACACCTACAGATCGTTGCAGGACGCAATCGCCAAAGCGGAGGAGGAGGGCGGCGACGCCAGCCTCGCTGATGAGAAAACCCGGGCACACGGCGGTGGCCCAGGAGCATGTTTTCGCAAATCCGGTCGTCAAGCTCGCCGACACACGTGTCGCGCCGCTCATCTGCTATGAACAACTTCTCATTTTGCGGTTCTGCATTCCATGCGGTTCGAACCGCGATGATCGTCGTCACGGGCAATGGCTGGGACCGTTAGTGACCGGCCTCGTCGCCATCCAGAAAAGCGAGTGCAATTGCATCGATTCGCTGTTTCGCGTTGCTTTGCTCAATGCCTTTAGCTGGTAGGGATCACCGGAAGCGATGCGGAGTGTTGAGACGCAGGAGCATCCGGCTGCATTCAAAGAGCCCGGGCGATAGACGAATTTCCGGAGACATTACGCACGCCGCATCAGGAGCAGGATCGCGGGCTGACGCGATCCACATCGGTGCTAACCAGCCCGAACAATCAGCACAAGCCTACCAGCATCGGATAAGCTGCGCTTCGAATAGCGACGATATGGCGGATACTATCGGTAATGTGGCGCCAAATGTCAAATGGTTGTCGCGGCTCCCAAACTATTGTTCAGCCTCGAAATTCAACAGGACATTGCTCTATGGGACTTCCGAGTCACGTCAAATACGTCATCGTCGGCGCCGGCATCCACGGCCTGTCGGCCGCCTGGCATCTGGGCGAGAACCTACGCAAGAGCGGCAAGGGCAGCGGCAAGGACATCCTGATCGTCGACAAGACCGCCATCGCGGCGGGCGCCTCCGGCATTGCCTGCGGCGTGGTGCGCAACAACTACTTCCAGCCCGCCATGCGCCGCCTGATGGCGCACAGCGTCTCGGTCTGGGAGAGCGACCCGGAGGCCTTCTCCTACCACCCGGTCGGCTATATGCAGATCAGCCCCGAGGTGATGCACGCGGACGTCGCCAGCATCTACCAGCAGCAGAAGGAGATTGGCTATCCGTCGGTCTTCATCGAGGGCGAGAAGGACTGCATGAAGTACATGCAGGGCATCTTCTCCGACTGGCAGGCCAAGGGTATCACGTCGGTGCTGCACGAGGAAAAGGGGGGCTATGCCAACAACACGCGCTCGATCTACGGCCTCGCCGAGAAAGCGGAGAACGAGGACGTGCGGATCGCGACTGGCTTGAAGGTCATCGGCTTCGAGAAGGACGCCAAGGGCGCGGTTAAGGCCGTCGTCACCGACAAGGGCACGATTGGCTGCGACCAGGTCATCATCGGTGCCGGCCCGTGGGTCAAGCAGATTTGGGACATGCTCGAGCTGCCGAAGGCGATCTCGATCAAGGGGCGCGACGGCAAGACGCACCATGACGTGCCAATGTGGACCTTCTGGTCGCTGCAGGAAGGCACGCTCGGCGTCGACCCGAAGCTGCAGCGCACCAATGACGGCAAGATGCCGCCAGTGATCCATGTGGACACCGATGCGCCGCTCCATTCCGATGTCGACGGCACGGTGATCACGGACAAGCTGTGGGGCATCTACTACAAGCCTGATTTCCACTTCGGCGGCGTGCAGGGCGGCGCCATGCCGTTCAAGGTGCCGACTGCGCCAGAGCAGGTGAAGATCGATCCCTACGGCCCGGAGAGCCCGGACTTCATCGTCGGCGACGACTTTGCCCACATGTGGGTATCGGCGCTGGCTTTCTGCCAGAAGCGCTTCGAGGGCACCATGCCGAAATACAAGAAGGAGCCGTCCGGCGGCATCGGCAGCTTCACGGCGGATTCCTTTCCGGTGTTCGACCGGTTCTGCGAGAACGTGATCGCCGACAGCAATCACGGCTACAAGATGATCGGCGTCGGCAAGCTGGTGGCCGACGACATCTGCGGTAACGAGAGCGACCTGCTACGGCCGTTCCGCTTCTCGCGCTTCGCCGAAGGCAAGCTGCATCCGACCTCGCATTCGCCATTCCCCTGGAGCTGACCTGGCAGTCGCAGTCAGAGTTGGGACGAGATCGGGTGAACCCAATGAAGGCATTGCGCCTGAACTCTGTTGCTTGACCGGAGGAACTGACTCGTGAAAGGACCGAACGAACCTCGTGAAACTCAGTTCGAGAGATGCTCGAGAACGGGCCTCGCTCTTGAGCAGACCCAAGACTCGATTTTCCACCTTGATCTCCATAGGACTGCCGCGGGGCGAGAAAAGCCCGGTCCACTGGAATCGGCGTATGTGACCATTCCGCGCGACGGCGTGAGGCTTGCTCTGGATATCGTCCGTCCCATGGGCGACGATGCCAACACCAAGCGGGACACCGTTCTGGTGATGACGCGCTACTGGCGTGGCCAGAAGGCAGACCTCCCTCCCGGTGATGTCGACCAGCTCCTGCTGCACAAGAACTTTTCGAGCCTCTTTGTGCCGCATGGTTATGCCGTGGTCGTCGGAGACGTTCGCGGCACCGGTGCATCTTTCGGGGTTTCGCTGTATTCCCGCTCGCGCGACGAGACACTGGACTTCTCGGACGTGCTCGACTGGATCGTTGCACAGCCTTGGTCCACGGGCCGTGTCGTCGGCTATGGCTTGTCTTATACCGCCAACACAGCGGAATGGATGGCGGAACGCAACCATCCGGCGCTGAAGGGCATCATACCGATGGCTGCGTCCTACGATCCCTATGAAGAAGTTTACTTTCCCGGTGGAGTGTCCACCGCCTACGGAACGGCATGGGCTGACATGGTCAGAAACTTGGACCGCAATTTGCCCTCGCCGGGCGTTCGTCCCGTCGGGCCTAGCGGCGAGGCCGACCTCGCCGCGGCCCTACGAGATCACCAGCCGGGACGATCCCTATCGGAGGGCCTTCGGCAAGTGACGTTCAAGGATGATCGCCTCGCGATTTGGGGCGGAGCGTCCATGCTTGATTGGAGCAACAGGGAAGCCGCGGATCGGGTCTCTCGCTCGGGCACCCCATACCAAAACTGGGCGAGCTGGTTCGACCTTGGGATGGCGCAAGGAGCCGTTTGCCGCTTCCTGCTCCAGTCAAATCCAATGAACGTGATCATCGGTCCGTGGAACCACAGCGGCAGCGGCGCCTACGATCCGCTCCAGGCAGATGGCGAGCCGATCCTGCCCACGCTCTCAACGCAACACGCGAATAACCTCCGCTTTGCGGACTTGTGTTTTTCTGGCCGGGCTGCCCGCGAGCAAGGGAAGGTCCTCCACTACTACACCCTAGGAGAGGGTTGGAAATCGACCGCTGTTTGGCCAATCCCGGCCACCCGCCAACGCTGGTACATTTCAAGTGGCTCCCGACTTACAGCATCGCCTGGTGATAGCGGCTTAGACTCGCTTCAGGTCAACCCCGCGGCGCAGGAGGACGACAACTCGATGCGGTGGGACACCGATCGCCTGGGATTTGGAGATCGGCGAAAGTTCCTCGATGGTCGCCTCGCCTATACGAGCGAGCCGTTGACGCGCGACCTCGAGATCACCGGACATCCCGTGGTCTACCTGAACGTCACCTCGACCCGCGAGGACTGCGCCTTTTTTGTCTATCTCGAAGCCGTAAAGCCGGACGGGGAATCCCATCTCCTCACGGAAGGTCAGTTGCGGGCGCTGCACCGGAAGGTGTGGACCGACTCGCCGCTCAGCGGGCTTGGACCCCAGCATAGCTATTCGAAACGCGACGCCGAACCGCTCATTCCGGGCGAGCCCGCCATTCTGACCTTCACCATGTTCCCGATCTCCGCCCGTCTCCCGTCGGGTTACCGCCTGAGGGTGTGCCTTGCTGGCAGCGACAAGCCGAATTTTGCCAATGTGCCCGCCGACGGCGCGCCCCCGTTGCTCAAATTTCATCGGGGCGCGGCCGGTTGTTACATCGACCTGCCGATCATCAAGAGGTGAGGGAAAAGCCAATCAGCCCGTTACGAACAACTAACGGGGGCCGATAACAGCCAATCAGGCCTTGGTGCATGGGAGAAGGTCTTCCCGGATTCCTACGCTCACGGCCACTATGGTCGCCAGGACGTGAGCACCCAGACCGAGGAGAGCTGTGGGTCTCAGACTTACAAAACGATTCTGCAATTTGGCATCGGGACCACTGACATTTGGCCGCCGAGCCAGAATATTTACGGGTAAAATCCCAATGAGGGCATTGTGCCATTCGCGCTCGACCGGAGCAAATTGATGAGTGAATCGAAGGAATGTGCCGCAACTCAGCTCGATAGCTGCTCGGAAACGGGCATCGATTGTGGGCAGACGCAAGACTCCATCTTTCGCCTAGATCTCTATGGCACCGCTGCGGGGCGATCCAAGCTCGGTCCGCTGGAATCGTTGTACGTGACCATGCGTGACGGCGTAAGGCTTGCGTTGGATATCGTCCGCCCCATGGGCGACGAAGCCAACACAAAGCGCGACACCATTTTGGTGATGACGCGCTACTGGCGCGGCATCAAGGGAGACCCGCCCCACCGCGAGGCCGGCCGGTTTGTGCCGCATGGCTATGCCGTGGTCGTAGGTGATGTTCGCGGCACTGGTGCATCTTTCGGCGTGTGGCCTTATCCCTGCTGGCGTGAGGAGACACTGGACTTCACGGAGGTGCTTGACTGGATCGTTGCACAGCCCTGGTCCACGGGTCGTGTCGTCGGCTATGGCTCGTCTTATACCGCCAACACCGCGGAATGGATGGCGGAGCGGAACCATCCGGCGATGAAAGGCATCATACCGCGGTTTGCTTCCTACGATCCCTATGAATATGTCTGGCTTCCAAGTGGAATCCCCGCCGTCTCCGGCGCGCGACTCTGGGGCAGCCTCAGCAAGAACCTGGACCTAAATATGCTCGTCAGCGGGGATGGCGAGCGCCGACCGTCGCCCGGCGTTCGTCCCGTCGGGCCGGGCGGCGACGCGGACCTTGCGGCGGCCCTGCGCGATCATGAGTCCGTGCCACCCGTCTGGGAGGGTCTCGAGCAGGTGACGTTCAAGGACGATCGCCTCGCGGCCTGGGGCGAAGCGTCCATGCTCGACTGGAGCGTCATGGAAGCAGCGGATCGGGTCTCTCGCTCAGGCGCCCCAATCCAAAACTGGGCGAGCTGGTTCGACGCTGGCACAGCGCAGGGAGCCGTTCGCCGTTTCGTGGGGCAGTCAAATCCGATGAACGTGATCATCGGTCCGTGGAACCACGGCGGCGATTCTCCTTGGGATCCCCTCCGCGCTGATCGGGAAGCGATCCCTCCAACGCCGCCGACCCAGGACGCAAATGACGTCCGCTTCGCGGATTTGTGCTTCAACGGTCATGCCGCCCGCGAGCAAGGGAAGATCCTCCATTACTACACTCTTGGGGAGGGTTGGAAATCGACCCGCGTGTGGCCGCTCCCGGCTACCCGCCAACGGTGGTACATGGCAAGTGGTTCCCGGCTGAGTTCGTCGCCCGACGAATCGGGGTTCGACTCGTTCCAGGTCGATCCTGCGCTGGGAGAGGTTCCCTCAAACCGGTGGGCCACCAGTACTGGCGGCGCGGGAAAGGTCGATTACGGAGATCGGCGGCAGCTTGACGGGGTGCGCCTCGGCTACACCAGCGATCCGTTGAACAGCGAACTCGAGATCACCGGACATCCTGTCGTGCACCTGAACATCACCTCGACCCGCGAGGACGGCGCCTTTTTCGTCTATCTCGAAGCCGTCAAGCCGGATGGCGTATCCTGTTATCTCACGGAGGGCCAGTTGCGCGCCCTGCACCGGAAGGTGTGGACCGACTCACCGTTCAGCGCGCTTGGACCCCAGCATAGCTATTTGAAACGCGACGCCGAACCGCTCATTCCGGGCGAGCCCGCCATCCTGACCTTCTCGTTGCATCCCATCTCCGCCCGCCTCCCGGCGGGATACCGTCTGAGGGTGTGTCTTGCTGGCAGCGACAAGACCACATTTGCCAATGTTCCCGCCGACGGCGCGCCGCCGTTGCTCAAATTTCATCGTGGCGCGGTCGGTTGTTACATCGACTTGCCGATCATCGCGAGTTGAGTAATCTTCAGGCTCTTGGCGCCGAGCGGGATGAGCTATCTTGCCGCGAAGCCGCTGACAGACAGACGATGTCCGCGAAACCGCCCAACTAGGATCGTCTTGCCTCCCGATGACGTGCTATCGCGTTCGGCGTTCTCTCCACGACTCCCGTATTGTCGAGGGCGCGCTACACGCATGTTGGCGACCCACGTCATCCGGGCGACGGCGCCCGCTCGATCGCCTGACCCTGGACGTCACGCCGCCCGGCTGAGGTCGGTCGCGGGTCGTGCGCGAGCCCGCTCCCCACACAGCTCGCTCCCGCCAAGACTCGCAGATGTCCTGCGCCACCACGCCGAGGGTTACATCCCGCAGCATGACCGCCGTCTGGGTCTCTGGGCCAGGCTGAGCGTCGTGTTATGAGCGCGATCATGGCGTGGCGGACGGCCGCTATCGGCGGCCGTGTCGAGACTTGCACGGCGTATCGGGCCTCGCATCGGCTACAACGCTACAACTCCTTGTATGGGGATTTTTCTGTCAAGTTCTTGGTGTGGCTCTCAGCAATCTTTTCCTTGAGTTTCTCGACAGCCGGCGCCTGGGCCAAAAGCGGGGCGGTCGACCGCGAGAGCGAGGCGGGCGTGAACCCGGATCGGGAACAGGTGAGCAATTCGAGGGGAGCCTGCCTTGGGGCGCAAAGCATCGCGCCGCGACCTTGTATTCGGTCGGATCCGCAGGGGATCCCGACCATGAAGCAGTAAATGGCTTCGGCAGCAAGGCTCCGAGGCGGCGGGCCCATTCTGCCGACGGCATTGGAGCCATGGAGTTGTTCGGGTCACCGCCACCTCGAATCGCTACGCTTCGACTCGTCGCGACAGTCGATCCGCCGCGCGACGACCATGTCGCGTATTCAGATTGTCTGCCGCAGCGCGACGCCCGCCGGGATTTCGCCGATGGTGACCATGCGCCAAAGCGCGATGAGCAGCTTGCGGGCGAGTGCGACGATCATTGTTGTCTTGCGCGCACCCTTCGGGCCACCAGTCCGCGATCGGTACCATTGCGCAAGCGCGCTGTCGCTCTGGAATCGCAAGAACCGCCAGGCAAGTTGGATCAGCCCGCGACGCGCGCGGGCATTGCCAGCCTTGGCCAATCCTCTCTCTCGTCGTCTCTTGCCACTCTCGTCGGGCGAACCCGTGAGGCCAACGTAACGGGCCACGGCTCGCCGGTCTCGAAGGTTTCGGGACAACACCTCCTGAACCAACATGTCTGCCTGAACCAACATGTCTGCAGTTTCCATTCCCACGCCGACGACGCGGGCCAACAGGCGCACCATAGCGTGTGGCCCTGCCGCAGGCGCTTTTTCCAGCCGCTCGATGCGGGCCATTTCGATCGCATTGATCTGTTCGCGCACCACAGCGAGCCGATCCATGTCACGTCGGATCTCGTCCAGCGTGTTAGGTGGAATCGGCACACCCTCCGGTGTGCGTAACGCGGCGAGCCGTTGCGGCGCCTTGCGCAACGCCGGTTTGAACCCGCGGATGCCGAGCCGGGCCAAGTTCGCCTTCATTCGGTTGATGATCCGTGTGCGCTCGCCGACCAGACCTTCCCGTTCACGGCTCGGACGCTTGGCGTCCTCTTGCTCGAGCGTTGGGATAGCGACCATCCGGCAGTGTCCGCGCTCGCCACGCAGCCATCCCACCAACACCGCATAAGCATCGCCGTATCCAGTCGATCGGTCTTCGCTCGACGATGCTCGCGTGACACGGCGACACTCGTCGAATGGACGACATGCACTGCGATGTCGCGAGCCTGCAGCCACCGCGCCAGCCAAAAGCCGTCCCGTCCCGCCTCAAAGGCGAGGGCAATCTTTCCAATCGTCTTGCCTGCCTTCATTGCCTCCAACCGCCAGCGCTCCAGCAGCCGCAGCAGCGCGACCGGATCCGGCTCCTGCTTCTTTACGGGTTGGCGCTCAATTCCGGGAATCAACCCAGCTACCAGCCAGCTGGCCTCGCTCAGTTCAACGACTACCGTCAGAGTGGTATTTTGATCAAAGGGAGCAAGGGAACGGCTCAGGTCACTTACTTGGCTCATGGGGCATATCCATCCGTTTCATTGAACAACGGAGGCACCATTTCACGCCCACGCCGCTCTCCCCATAGCTTCTGCCGCCATCGTAGCCGCGTAAGACCGTATGTCCGCCTCTGCCGGTGAGGTGGCTCGCCCTACACTGCGCGTCCGAGGGTTGCTCGGGCGGGCCGAGCCGATCCTCATCACAGGAGGACGAGCCGTGGCAGATTATAGGGAAGCATTTGTCGAAATTGATGTTGCCAAGCTGAGGAACGCCATCGCGATTGCGGATGCGGGCCGGGTGGGAGAAGTTCGCTTCTTTGGCGAAGTCGAGGCGTCGGCCGCGAGCATGCGCGTGGTCATTCATCGGATCGCCGGGCAGGTTTGATTGTGTGCTCTGCTACGAGGCCGGCCCGACCGGCTATGGTATCGCCTGATCCGATCGCTCGGGCACGGATGCGATCGGGTGAAGACGAACCGTCGAGACGCCGTTTCTCTCGCCCGACTGCTACGCGGGGGCGAATTGACTGGAGGAGTGTGGGTGTCCGACGAAAGCCACGAGGCCCTGCGAGATCTTGTTCGCGCTCGGGCTGCAGCGGTCGAGACGCTTCGTGCTCACCGCCAGCAAGTGAGCGCCTTCATGTTCAAGCATGGTCGGCTCTATCCCCGCAATACGAGTGGGATGATGCGCTACCTGCGCTGGCTGCAAGAGCAGCGTTTCGATCATCCCGCACATCAGATTGCGCTCCAGGAGATGGTCGAAGCGGTGGGCGTCTCGAAAGAACGGGTCGAGCTCCTGGAGCGCACGATCGGGGAATTCATTCCCGCCTGGTCTCTGGCGCCTCTTGTGCAGGCGCTGCAAGCATTGCGTGGAGTAAATCCGATTATCGCCGTGACGTTCGCCAGCGAGGTCGGCGACGTGGGCCGCTTCGAGAGCCCTCGTCAGCTCATGGGCTATGTCGGCCTCGTGCCGAGCGAGCGATCGACCGGAGAGACGATCAGGCGCGGCGGCATCAACAAGGGGGGAAAGGGCCGCGTCCGGCACATGCTGGTCGAGAGTGCCTGGACCTATCGGCATCCACCGAAGGTCGGAAAGATGAAGCTATACCAGTTGGAGCGGCACCGCCACGCGTGCGTGAGATAGCATGGAAGGCCCAGGTCCGACCGACGACCCGCTACCGAAAGCTGGCCGCGCGCGGCAGACGGACGACGGTGATCTGCACCGCGATTGCCCGTGAACTGGCCGGCTTGATGTGGGCTGTCACGGCGGAGGCGCGCGCGGCCTGATCCCGTCGCCGTAGCGGCGGTACATCCTCGCCCATGGGCGGAGCCGGGACCACGGCAGGGGAATGTCCGTCAGACAGTTTGTAACCGGCAAAGGCCGACGCCCGAATTAAGATAGGAACAGCCCCAGACGCATAATCGAGAATGCGGTAACCAACCCGCGCATCAGAGCTTGATCACCGACGTCTTTCAGTTCCGCCTCCATCCATGCGCGACCATCAGAATGAACAGCCGATCTCGCGACCGGCCGCACTTCTACGGTCTAAACCCTTGACTGCGGACATCAGGAGCTCGGGAGCCGGGATGTAGGCCCACGGCAGGAGATCGTCGATCTGGCTGTTTGGGTGACCGTTGACGATCCTGGTCAGCACGTCGGCGAGGTAGCCGAGCGGCTCGACGTCGTTCAGCTTGCAGGATTCGATCAGAGAGGCGATGACGGCCCAATGCTCGGCTCCGCCGTAGGAGCCGCGAAGAGCGCGTTCTTTCGGTTAAGCGCAATCGGGCGGATCGATCGCTCGACGACATTGCTGTCGATCTCGATGCGACCATCGTCAAGGAAGCGCGTGAGCCTTTCCCAACGGGGAAGCGTGAGCGGATGGCGTCGGCGAGCTTAATCTTCTGGCTGATCGGACCGAGCTTCTCGCGCAGCCACGGCTCGAGAGTTCGGCGACGATCGGCGGGCTCTCATCCTGGCGCATGGCACGGCGCTGCTCGGCCGATCGTCCACAGATGTCGTCCTGATTCTGTAGAGTTCCGCGATCCGTTGGAGCGCCTCGCTGGCGATCGACGCTGGACCGGCCCCAGCGAGGTCGTAGAAGCGCCGGCGCACATCCGCCCAGCAGAAGGCGAGCACGACGCCGCTCTTGTCGGCCCGCACACGATAGCCGCCATAGCCGTAGACCGGCAGGATTCCGCTGAAACCGGCAAAATGGGCTATCGGGTCGCTCGCTGTTGACACCGGGCTGTCCGCCAGAACTTGTCCTGCCCGCTGGTGGACGAGTTCTTCACTTGGCTGACAGCTCACGCCCCGCGCGTCTCGCGCAAGTCCGACCTCGGCGAGGCTATGGCCTGTATGCTGAACAGCCAGGCCGCCTTTCGGCTGTTCCTGGACGACGGTCGCCTCTACATCGACCCAACCTCGTCAAAAACGCGATCACAAGTCCAG
>NZ_RZOL01000550.1:0-3165 GCF_004022985.1 Mesorhizobium sp. M7A.F.Ca.ET.027.02.1.1
ATATGGGACCGACAGCCCAGCCGATCTATGCGATCGCGGCGCTGACGGCACTGGGCGGCGCCATGAACGCGGCCGGCCAGAAACTGGCGATCGGCAGGGGCATCGACGCGGCGCTGGCCGTGATCGACGCCGACGCCTGAACAGACATCACCACGGATTGAGGGAGCATTTTCATGACTGAACGGCTTGCGGGAAAGACGGCCCTGGTTACAGGCGCCGCGCAGGGTATCGGCAAGGCGATCGCAGCGCGGCTTGCCGCCGACGGTGCGACCGTCATCGTCAGCGACATCAATGCCGAAGGCGCCGGGGCGGCGGCCGCGGCGATAGGCGGAAAGGCGAGGGCGATCGCCGCCGACATTTCCGATCCGGCATCCGTCAAGGCACTCTTCGCCGAAATCCAGGCCCTGACCGGGGGCATCGACATCCTGGTCAACAATGCCAGCATCGTGCCGTTCGTCGCCTGGGACGATGTCGATCTCGACCATTGGCGCAAGATCATCGACGTCAATTTGACCGGCACTTTCATCGTCAGCCGTGCCGGTACGGACCAGATGCGTGCGGCGGGGAAGGCCGGACGGGTAATCAGCATCGCATCCAACACCTTCTTTGCCGGCACGCCGAACATGGCCGCCTATGTCGCGGCCAAGGGTGGCGTCATCGGCTTCACCAGGGCGCTCGCCACCGAGCTTGGCAAATACAACATCACCGCCAATGCGGTGACGCCCGGCCTGATCGAGAGCGACGGCGTCAAGGCGAGCCCGCACAACGAGGCGTTCGGCTTCGTCGAGATGCTTCAGGCGATGAAAGGCAAAGGGCAGCCGGAACATATCGCCGACGTGGTTTCGTTCCTGGCCTCCGACGATGCGCGCTGGATCACTGGCCAGACGCTCAATGTCGACGCCGGGATGGTGCGCCACTAGCCAAAGCGCATCCCAAAACCTGTTGTGCATTCCGGGCGACCTGCATGGGTCGCAGCAGCGGACGAGCGCGGCCAATCAAGGAAAAATCATAGTGGACTTCGGATTCGACACGTCGGTTTTCGACGGGCTGACGATTGCAATGCTGATCGCCGGCCTGGCCATGACCGGAATTGCCTCCGGCGTGCTCGCCGGTCTGCTGGGAGTCGGAGGCGGCATCGTCATCGTCCCGGTGCTGTTCTGGGTGCTTAGCCTGTTCCATTTTTCGCCTGCTGTGATCAGCCATCTGGCTGTCGCGACGTCGCTTGCGGTCATCATCCCCACCTCGATCTCGTCGATGCGGTCGCACAACAGGCGCGGCAATGTCGACCGGGCACTGCTCACTCTGTGGGGACCGGCCATTTTCGTCAGTGCCCTCATCGGCGGCATCATGTCGAAATTCATCCCGGGCGCCGGCTTGCGGCTGGTCTTCGGCGTCGTCGGCCTGCTGGTGGCCGTCAACATGGCGTTGCCGAAGCACCTCGTGATCTCCGATCACCTGCCGAAAAGCGGCTGGATCAACCGTGCGATCGCTGCTGTGATCGGCTTTGTCTCTTCGCTCATGGGAATTGGCGGCGGCACACTGTCGGTGCCGACGCTTTCCAGCTTCTCCTTTCCGGTGCACCGGGCCGTCGGCACATCGTCGGCGCTTGGCCTGCTTATCGCGCTGCCGGCGGTGGCCGGCTTCATCTGGTCGGGTCTCGCAATTGCAGGCAGGCCTCCGCTCAGCCTGGGTTACGTCAGCCTGCCGGCGGTTGCCATCATAGCGCCCGTGAGCTTTCTGTTCGCACCTCTGGGCGCAAGGCTCGCCCACGCGCTCAACCCGCGCTACCTGAAACTTGCCTTTGCGTTCTTCCTGGCGATCACGGCCGGGCGAATGCTGCTTTCCTGAATCCGGTTCAGCGGCCTACGGCTATTTTTCCCGCATGGCCCGGCGGAAGTTCTGCGTGATCGGCTCGGCGAGATAAGAGAGCACGGTGCGAGCCCCCGTCCGGATCATCGTCTCGCTCGACATGCCGGGCAGCAGCTTGCGGCCCTCCAGCTTGCCGAGTTCGCTTTTGTCGATCACAACCGTCGCGGCGAAATAAGGTGCGCCGCTGCGTTCCTCAACCATGCGGTCAGCCGACACGATCTCCACGACGCCCTCGAGCGGCGGCAGGTTGTAGCGGGCGAAGGCCGGGAAGCTGACGCGCGCGGGCTGTCCGGGTGCGATCGTCTCGACATCCTCCGGCTTGACCATAGCCTCGACCACGAGTTGTTGTCCGAGCGGTACGATCGTCATCAATGTCTCACCGGGTTTCACGACACCGCCCGCGGTATGGACCTTCAGCTCCATGACGATGCCGTCAACGGGCGCGACGACGTTGGTACGGCTAAGCACGTCCCTGGCGGAACGCTCCTGCTGTCCGAGGTCAAACAGCTCCGCCTCGACTTTGCTCAACTCGTCGACGGCCTCGTTCAGGCGCACTGTGTTGAGGTTCAGGATCTGCATGTCGATCTCGGCCATGGCGCTTCCGGCACGGGCGATTGCCGCGACATTGGTGGCGCGCTCGCCCTCGATCTCCCGCTGCTGGCGTCTGAGCGACAGGTTCCGTTCGCGGGTGGTCAGCCCTTTCTTGAGCAGACCCTCAAGGTCTTTGCTTTCGCCCTCGATTGCCTCGATCTGCTTGTCTTCGGTGACGACAAGCTGCTCCAGCCCCGTTATCTCTTCCTCGACCTGGTGACGGCGCTGGCCGAGAATTTCCCGCTCGTCCTTCAGATTGTGGTGCTTCGCTGTAAACACGTCACGCTGTGCTGCCACCGCGTCCTTCACGGCGATCGCGGGGTTTGCGAGCAACGCCGGATTGAACTCGATCTCGGTCTTGCCGTCACGCTCGGTCCTGAGACGCGCGGCCAGCGCCTCACGCGTTGCTATCCGGTTCTGGATCAGGTCGAGCTGCGCCTTTGCCTGCGTGCCGTCGAGCCGGACGAGGATCTTGCCCGCCTTGACGATATCCCCGTTGGCGGCGTTCAACTCCGCGATGATGCCGCCCTCGAGGTGCTGGATGAGCTTGCGGTCGCCGGCGACCTTGATCACGCCCGACGCTACCGCAGCGCTGTCCAGCGGCGCCAGGGCCGCCCATCCCCCGGCCACGCCGAAGAACAGGAACATGATCGCGAAGCCGGTGCACGTCACGCCGGTGAGACGCAGCGGCACCGGTTCCAGCAG
>NZ_RZOL01000551.1:0-3164 GCF_004022985.1 Mesorhizobium sp. M7A.F.Ca.ET.027.02.1.1
GCTTCTTTACCAAGACCGGCGTGGGCACCTTGGTCGCCGAGGGCAAGGAGCACAAAAGCTTCAACGGCGAGACCTATGTGCTTGAAACCGGCATCGTCGCGGACCTGTCGATCGTCAAAGCCTGGAAGGCCGACACGTCAGGCAATCTCGTCTTCCGCAAGACAGCACGCAACTTCAACCCGCCGGCCGCAACCTGCGGCAAGATTTGTGTGGCTGAGGTTGAGGAAATCGTACCTGCCGGAAGCCTCGATCCCGATCAGATCCACTTGCCGGGAATCTATGTGAATCGGCTTGTCCAGGGCGCGCACGAGAAACGCATCGAAAAGCGCACGACACGCGCGGCAGCTTGAGAGCAGGAAAAACGAATGGCTTGGGACAGGAACCAGATGGCGGCACGGGCAGCGCGCGAACTGGAAGACGGCACTTACGTCAATCTCGGGATAGGCATTCCGACCCTGGTCGCCAATCATATACCCGAGGGTGTTCACGTGACGCTGCAGTCGGAGAACGGCCTGCTTGGCATAGGTCCCTTCCCGACCGAAGACGAGGTCGACGCGGACCTCATCAATGCCGGCAAACAAACGGTGACGGCACTGCCGCATTCGGCCTTCTTCGACTCGGCGCAGAGCTTTGCAATGATCCGAGGCGGCAAGATCGCCATGGCTATCCTCGGCGCGATGGAAGTTTCGGAGAGCGGTGACCTCGCCAACTGGATGATCCCCGGCAAGCTGGTCAAGGGCATGGGTGGCGCAATGGATCTGGTGGCCGGCGTAAAGCGGGTGGTGGTCGTCATGGATCATACCAACAGGGCAGGGGAGTCGAAGGTCCTAAAAGCCTGCACGCTGCCGCTGACGGGCCAGGGCGTGGTCGATCGGATCATCACCAACCTTGGCGTGCTCGACGTCGTGGAAGGCGGTTTAAAGCTCGTTGAACTTGCCGACGGCATCACTGACAGCGAGCTGCGCAGCGCAACCGAAGCAACGATCGTTGACTGATCTACCACGGCCTTTAGTGCAAACTAGACGTCAACGAGCTCCTGTCAACATCCCAGTGCTACCCTCAGCACTCCATCCATCGGACAGCGATCAAGGCCTGTCTGGACTCTTCTAAAATCTGCAATAGTGGGTGCGCTTTCGCTCGTTTCCTATTTCTTTTTCGTCGGATCAGGTTGCGACTTGTCTAACCATCTGGCTCCGGTCGGAATTCTGAATCCCTGCATTCCTCCCTGCCGTAACATTTCCATGAGAATTCCGGCAGCCGGAGGCATAGGTGTCTGTGGATCGTGGATAAGATAGATCTCGCGTTCGACTACCGGATCCACCAACTCTTTTTCGGCAAATTCACAAAACTGCATCATGGGCAGGACAAGGCTGGGCACTGCGGATACGCCTAGATCGGCGGATACGAGGCCCGCAACCGCGCCGACGTCACGAACCTGTGTGACGGTCCCGAGTTGAATTTCGGCAATTTGCAAAGCGCGATCCACACAAGTGCGAATGCTGCTCAAGGGATCGAATGCGACGAAGTCTTCCCCAGCCAAGTCGTTCCAGGACACTGTTTCCATGTTCGCAAATCTGTGAGATTTCGAGCAGATGCAGATCAGTCTATCCGCCACGATCCGTTCGCAGACCAGCCGTCCTTTCGCCTTTGGAAAGGAAGTGATGCCAAAATCGGCTTGTCCGTTAGATACGCAATTAACAACCTCCTCCGCAAAACCGTCCTTTACCGATATTCTAACGTTGGGCCTGGCTTTCCGGAATTCGGAAATTACCGTTGGCAGTATGATGGACGCGACCGACGATAGTGCCGCCAGGCTCACGACCCCATTCAGTCCGCTATGGTAAAGCTGGAACCGTGACAGTGCGCTGTCGAATTCCTCAAGGACACGGCGCGCGTTCATCAGGAACTGTTCGCCGGATGCTGTGACAACGACCCGCCTTGTGGTGCGCTCGAAGAGGCGGGTGTCCAGTTCCTCCTCAATCTCCACAATTGTTCGGCTTAACGCCGACTGCGAGATGTTCAGAAACTGTGCTGCGGCGGTATACCCGCCCCGCTCTGCGATCGCGACGAACGCACGCAAATGCCTGAGAGTGATATTATTACTCATTCGCGATTGATCTATACCCAAAACATGTTCGACGCACAATAGTTGGAGGCGAGATTGATGGTCTGGTATCGGGCCACGAAGTGCGGACGGCGGTTTGCGCAGACCCCCCGGTGTCGGGCCGATCGGTGCGTCGCCCCTGGTGATGAAGTGGCCGGCGCCTGGGACCTTTCGATCGGCCCGACACGTTGCCGCATGGCTCGGCCTAACACCGAAGGATCATTCAGCTGCTGGCAAAATCAGGCTTGGTCGGATCAAGGCTCGCCGAATACGTATGGCTCGCGTTAGCGGAGGGTGGAGGGCATCCATTTTTCACTAATTTGACAACCCAGGGGGGTCGGTGATCAGCCGCGATCTTGATCGTCGGGTTTCACTGCGCGGCTGATCGCGTTTTTCGGCGGCGGCGGCGGGTTGATGTGTGCTTTTGTACTCGGGACGAGATCGGCTGCTGTCGAAGGCGATAGCTTGATCCCTCAATCTTGATGAAGACGGAGATCGAAAGGGCGGTTGCGGCAGGACGCCGAAGGCCTTGCCCCAGATCCGTAGTTTGCAACAATATGGGCTTCTGCTCAAGGCTCGATAATCGGCAGGTCGATGTAGCAACCGGCCGGGCCTCGATGAAATTGGAGGATGGGCGGCTCGCCGTCGACGGGAACATTTGCAAAAGTGGTCGTGTCGCTACCAGCGAGACACACCCTCAGACGGTAGCCGGCCGGGACACGGGCGGAAATCGGATGCAACGTGAAGGTCAGGATCGCGGCCTCGCCCGGTATAAGCGGTTCGGCGTCGCGTCTCAGGTAGCTGTGCTGTGCTCCCAGCTCGCTGAATGGTGAGTCCGTCCACACCTTTCGGTGCAAGGCGCGAAGCTGGCCGTCGGTGAGATAACAGGACACTCCGTCGGGCTTCACGGCTTCCAGATAGACGAAAAAGTTACCGTCCTCGCGGGTCGAAGTGATGTTCAAATGGACCACGATGTGTCCTGTTATCTCGACATCGCCGGTCAACGGCTCGCTCGTGTAGCAAAGGCGAGTGGCGTCGAACTGTCGCCGATCTCCATAAT
>NZ_RZOL01000552.1:0-3156 GCF_004022985.1 Mesorhizobium sp. M7A.F.Ca.ET.027.02.1.1
ACATTATCAGCGGCGAGTTTGTCACGCTGCTCGGGCCGTCGGGTTGCGGCAAGACCACCAGCCTGCGCGTCATCGCCGGTTTCGAAAGCCCGTCGAGCGGCAAGGTGTTGCTCGATGGTCGCGATATCACGGCCCTTCGGCCCTTCGACCGGCCGGTCAACACCGTGTTCCAGGATTATGCGCTGTTCCCGCACATGAATGTCGCCGAAAATGTCGGCTTCGGTCTGTCACTGCGCAAACTGTCTGGAGCCGAACAGGCAAAGCGCACCGGCGAAGCCCTCGACATGGTCGGTCTCGCCGACAAGCTTGGCGCCCGCGTCTCCGAACTGTCGGGCGGCCAGCGCCAGCGTGTCGCGCTGGCGCGTGCCATCGTCTGCGAACCACGCGTGCTCCTGCTCGACGAGCCGCTGTCGGCGCTCGATGCGCATCTGCGCGAGCAGATGCAGGTTGAACTGAAGCGGCTGCAGTCGCGGCTCGGCACCACCTTCGTCATGGTCACCCACGACCAGACCGAAGCGCTGTCGATCTCCGACCGCATCGTCGTCATGAACAAGGGCCGCATCGAGCAGATCGCGCCGCCGGCCACCCTTTACGACCGGCCCGCCACGAAGTTTGTGGCGAGCTTCATCGGCACCATGAATCTCCTGCAATCACGGTTTGTCGGCCGCGATGGCGGTCGCTTGCGTTTCACCGCTGGCACCTTGCCGCTGGAGGCCATCGCTGAAACGGGCCAGTCACCCGGGCAAGGCGAGATGCGCACCATTGGCGTGCGCCCGGAGGATCTGCTGGCGGCCACCGAAGCTGCGCCCGGCACCGCACCGGCGCGCGTCAACAGCATCGTCTTTCACGGCCGCACGCTGCGCCTGCATGCCGAACTCGGGCAGGGCGCCCCTGTTGTCATCGATGCACCGCGCCAGGCCGAGGGTTCCCAATTCAGCGTCGGAGACGTGGCGCATATCAGCCTGCGCCGTGGTGCCAACTGCCCGGTGCTACCAGGTTAGTTTCAGCTACGTTAAAAACCGAAGCATCCGTTCGCGCCGCTCCGTGGCTACAAGCACTACGCCGATTGGGCGACCAACTTCGAGGTCAAGGGCATCATCGGCTACGGGCCGTCGTCGCCCTGACTATGTGGACCTGTCAGCCGGCTGTGAACAAAAGACCATGGAACTAAGTAGGATTGACTCGCCGGGGAATATATTCCTAGTTTGGCCGATGCCGGAATTGAGCAGCCGACCGCGCCGAAATGTGCAGACCCTGTGCCTTGCGCACGAAGTCGGGCAACTCATTCGTGTTCGATGCCGGCACTGCAACATCACTCGGCACTATCTGCCCGGCGATCTCGCAAAGCTTGTGGGGGATATTCCCTTTTGGGACGTCGAACGGCATATGCGGTGCGAGCGCTGCAAGCTTCGCGAGCTTGATGCCAGCATTATTTTGCCGAGCGCCGCTGAACGCTTGAAAATTCGGGTCAGGCGCCTTGTCGAAATCCGCATGGTTCGCCGGGTGATCTGGCGAGACGACGATTAAGAAAGCGGCTGATTAGTCGATCCTGCGGCCTAGAACAGAGACCCTTGAGTTGGCACCTGCTGCGGAAACTTGATCTGCGTGGCGGGCTTCTCAACAATCACCAATGCATCGTCCGGCGCTGTCTGCTGCAAATGCCTCGCTTCTGCCCACGGCGCTATAAGCCAGGCCTGGGCATCTTCCGGCGTGGTCAGGATCACGGGCATAGCCTTCTCATGGATCGGCGCGATGACGGCGTTAGGCTTGGTTGTCATGAAGGCAAATAGCTCGAAGTCGCCAGGACCATCCTTGACCTTTCTAACGCCTTGCCAACGGGTCCAGAAACCAGCGAAGAAGAACAGCGGCCGGCTCTCGTCACGCGCAAACCAATAATTGCGCTGGATGCCTGTGTCTGGGTCTTTGTCGTTCGGGGTAGGGCTGGGTTCGGCAAAGCTGGTCACCGGCACGACGCATCTGTGCTCGACGCCGACATATTGCTGCCAGTGCGAATATTGCGGATTGCGCACGTTGGTAGTGCCGTAGTCCGCCTTGCCTTTTATGCGTTCAGGTGGCGTTGGCAAACCCCAAAGCAGTTTCGCCAGCTCACGCTCCCCATCCGCCGTGTTGCGAACGACTAGGCCAGGCTGATTGGGATAGACGTCAAGCGAAGGCTCAAGGTTGCCGCTGACGTCGCGCATTGTGTGTGTCCATTGGCGGACCGCCTCTTGCGTCGTGGTAATATTGTAGAGGTTGCACATTCACCTAGAATTGCGGAATTGGCTTGTGTCCGCAACCGGATGTGCGGGAGCGCGATCTGCACGACATTATCATCCTGACATGGCTTGTCAGCTACGACGCGGCCCGACGATGGCAGGGCAGTAAGCTGTTCCCTACTTGCAGTGCGTCTGAACAGGAGGAACACAAATGACCATCGCGGAAATTGCCAAGGATTTCACCGAGCTGCTCAAGCAGGGCGATAACGAAGCTGCTGCCGAGAAGTACAATGCCGATGATATCGTCAGTCTCGAAGCCATGGCGGGGCCAATGGCCATCTCCCATGGCAAGGAGGCTCTCAGGCAGAAGGGCCAGTGGTGGCAGGAGAACAACGAAGTGCATGGCGGCTCGGTCGAGGGCCCCTATGTCAACGGAGACCAGTTCGCGGTGCGCTTCAAGTTCGACATCACGCCCAAGGCCACCGGCGAGCGCGTCACCATGGATGAAGTTGGCCTCTACACGGTCAAGAACGGCAAGATCACCGAAGAGCGCTTCTATTATTGAGGCGGAAATGCCACCGGGAGACTGCTCTCTTCGCTGCCGGGTTGAAAACAAGCATGACGGCCAAGACAACGTCCTGGCCGTCATGTGGGAAGATCAGATCGTCTTCACATACTGCGCAAGCTGATCGGCCACCGTGCCCCAGCCGTCGAAGAAACCCATCTCTTCATGGTTGTTGCGGGTCGCCTCGTCGCGATGGATGGCGGTGGCGGTGTAGCGCGTGCCCTTGCCGTCCGGCTGCAAGGAAATGACAGCGGTGATGAAGGGTTCTCCTGGCGGCCGGTAACCCGGCAACAATGCATCCGTCCACACCAGCCGCTCGTTCGGCACGATTTCGAGATAGCAGCAATGGCGGTCGGTGACCTTGGTTCCGTCGGG
>NZ_RZOL01000553.1:0-3143 GCF_004022985.1 Mesorhizobium sp. M7A.F.Ca.ET.027.02.1.1
CGTCGTCGTCGAGCGCGATATCCGACTTTCGGCGCTACGCCGGCCGGCATTGACTGGAGACGGTGGCTTGCAGCCGGTCCCGGCCACCGGCGACGAAGGTTCCGAATGTCAGGTTGCGTACCAGCTTGATGATGACGAGAACGATGACCAGCAGGACAAGCGCTGCAAACGTCCACAACAATGCTGCGGCATAACCGGGACCTGCCACGCTATCGAGCCATTGCATTGGGTTCCCCTGATCGCCCTTGGAAGTGACGAGACACTAGACCGTTGCACCGGGCCACCGCAAGTTGCGTTTCACGCCGGTGAACAGCTAGAAAAACTCCGAAGCCCGGAAGACATCATTTTTATCCGACATTTGCCGCCCAGGCCTTTTCCGGACTAGGAGAATGTGATTCAACCCGCTAGGGGCGGGTGTCGGAACACCGGAATTCACGAGCAGGGGGCACATGGCCAAGGAAGCGCGCGGCGATTTCTATCCGGTACCGATCGTCGACCAGAATACGCGACCCGGCGCGGTCACCCGGCTTATCATTTTCATTGTCGTTCTGACGGGGGCGGCGATCGTCTTCGGGCTTTTCCGCGAGCGCCTCGGCGATCCTTTCCTGCTCGGCATGCTCGGCGTGCTGGCGATGATCGGCGTCGGCTTCCTGTTCGCGACGGCGATCGGCTTCGTGCAGGTCACGCCACGCTCGACAGGCGACGAACTGTCGAAATCCTTCGTCGATTCGATGTCGCAGGGGCTTCTCGTCACCGACACCAAGGGCCGCGTCGTCTACGCCAATCGCGCCTATGCGGATATGACCGGAGCATCGTCCGCTGCCGACCTGAAGACCGTCGAGGGATTGCTCTCGGATGTCCCCGAAGCCTCGGTGACGATCTATCGCCTGGCGTCCGGCCTGCGCGACGGCCAGTCGGGCGACGGCGAGTTTAGGCTCGCACAGTCCATTCGGCCCGGTGCCGAGCCTGGCGCCCGCTGGTACCGGGCCCGCGCCCGCGCCTTCAGCGTTCCAGGCCAGCGGCTGCCGATGCTGGCCTGGCAGCTTGCCGACATCTCGCAGGAGCGGGCCGAGCAGGAGCGCTTCTTCCTCGACCTGCAGAAGGCGATCGATCACCTCGACCACGCGCCGGCCGGCTTCTTTTCGGCTGACCAGGAGGGCCGCGTCACCTATATCAACGCCACGCTCGCCGAATGGCTGGGCATCGACCTCACCAGCTTCACGCCCGGCGCCGTGTCTCTGTCGGAGATCGTGGCCGGCGACGGCATGGCGCTGGTCCGCTCGGTCAAGGCCGACCCCGGCACCACACGCAACGCGGTGATAGATCTCGACCTGACGACCACGACGGGCGAAGCGCTGCCGGTGCGCTTCATGCACCGTGTTTCGGCCAGCCGCGAAGGATTGAACGGGCCGACACGCACGATCGTGCTCAACCGCACGCAAGGCGAGGATGCCTCTGCCGATTTGCGGGCTTCGGAAGTGCGCTTCACTCGCTTCTTCAACTCGACACCGATGGCGATCGCCGGCGTCGACCACAATGGGCGCATCCTGCGTACCAATGCGCCGTTCCTGTCGCTGTTTTCGTCTGTCGTCGATCGCGACGCCGTCGACCGTCGCGTACGGCTCGACACGGTGATCCACGAACGCGACCGGCCGGCCTTTGCGGCTGCCTTCGAGAAAGCGCAGCAGCGGCAGGCCGACATCGAGCCGATCGACACGCTTTTGCCCGGCAACGACGAACGGCACATCCGCTTCTACGTCAACGCCGTCGCCGACGGCACCGGCGGCGAGGGCGCCGAGGAGTCGGCCATCGTCTACGCCGTCGAGACGACGGAGCAGAAGGCGCTCGAAGGGCAGATGGCGCAGAGCCAGAAGATGCAGGCGGTCGGCCAGCTTGCCGGCGGCATCGCGCATGATTTCAACAATGTGCTGACCGCCATCATCATGGCGTCCGACCTTTTGTTGACCAACCACCGTCCGTCGGACCCGTCCTTCCCCGACATCATGAACATCAAGCAGAATGCCAACCGGGCGGCTTCGCTGGTACGGCAACTGCTCGCCTTCTCGCGCAAGCAGACATTGCGGCCGGAAGTGCTCAACCTGACCGACGTGCTCGCTGATCTCAGGATGCTGCTGGCCCGGCTGGTCGGCAACGACATCAAGCTGAAGGTCGACCATGGCCGCGACCTGTGGCCGGTCAAGGTCGATATCGGGCAGTTCGAACAGGTGGTGGTCAACCTTGCGGTCAACGCGCGCGACGCAATGCCGGCGGGTGGCGATCTCACCGTGCGCACGCGCAATGTGACCGCCGAGGAGTGCAAGGCCTTTTCCTATCGCGAACTCACCCCGGCCGACTATGTCGTGGTCGAAGTCGAGGACTCCGGCAGCGGTATCGCGCCCGACGTGCTGAAGAAGATCTTCGAGCCCTTCTTCACCACCAAGGAGGTTGGCAAAGGCACCGGCCTTGGCCTGTCGATGGTCTACGGCATCATCAAGCAGACCGGCGGCTTCATCTTCTGCGATTCCGAGGTCGGCAAAGGCTCGACTTTCCGCATTTTCCTGCCGCGTCACATCGCCGAAGCGAAAAAAGCAGGCGAGCCCGGCGATGCGCCGGCGGCGCCGGCAAAGGTCGCCGATCCGGCCAAGGATCTGTCGGGCTCGGCCACGGTGCTGCTCGTCGAGGACGAGGATGCCGTGCGCATGGGCGGCATGCGGGCGCTGACCTCGCGTGGCTACACCGTGCACGAGGCATCGTCGGGCGTCGAGGCGCTGGAAGTGTTCGAGGCGCTGGGCGGCAAGGTCGATATCGTCGTTTCCGATGTGGTCATGCCGGAAATGGACGGACCGACACTGCTTGGTGAATTGCGCAAGCGCCAGCCGGACATCAAGTTCGTCTTCGTGTCCGGCTACGCCGAGGACGCATTCGCCAGAAACCTCCCGGCAGATGCGCATTTCGGCTTTCTGCCCAAGCCGTTTTCGCTCAAGCAACTGGCGACGATCGTCAAGGACGTGCTGGAGTCTTAGAGCCTTTCCCATGTTCCACCTTGCACAACGCCGTGACAACGCCATGATTGCGGGTCACCCGGCAACAAAACCGTGTCGGCGTAGTCGTCCTTGTCCGCTTCGTTGTGCGGCGTCACCAGT
>NZ_RZOL01000554.1:0-3105 GCF_004022985.1 Mesorhizobium sp. M7A.F.Ca.ET.027.02.1.1
CGGCCCTCCTGCTGCTGGTGGTGAAGGCGATCATCTGGTCGGTAGCGCTCGGCTCGGGAACGTCGGGAGGTGTGCTGGCGCCGCTGTTGATCATGGGCGGGGCTATGGGCGCTGTGCTCGCCGGCGTTCTGCCTGCCGCGGATCCCGGTTTCTGGGCGCTGCTGGCGATGGCCGCCACGATGGGCGGCACGATGCGTGCGCCGCTGACCGCCACGTTTTTCGCCGTCGAACTGACCGGCAACACACATATGCTGGTGCCGCTGATTGCTGCCTGCGCTGCGGCGCACGCCGTCACCGTGCTTCTGATGAAGCGGTCGATCCTGACCGAAAAGATCGCCAGAAGGGGACATCATCTGGTTCGCGAATACCGCGTCGACCCTTTCGCCCTGACCAGGGTGCGCGAGGTGATGACCTCACAGGTTGAAAGCGTGCCGGCGACGATGACGCTGCATGGCGCTGCGGCATTCCTGACAGCGCCGGAAACACGGCATCCGAGTTTCCCGGTGGTCGATGAGCACGGCCATGTGCTGGGCCTCATCGATCCGCCGGCTATATTGCGCTGGAGACGCGCCGGCACGCACCGCACCACCACGCTTGGCGAACTGCTGGCCGGCAGCAAGGTGACGCTGGCCTATCCGGACGAATATCTCGAAGGCCTCTCCGACAAGCTGCTGACGGCCAACGTCTCTCATCTGCCCGTCGTCACTCGCGAAGGCTCCTTGCTGGTCGGCTATGTCGGCTGGAAGGATTTGATGCGCGTGCGGTCCAGGAAACAGGCCGAGGAGCGCGAGCGTTCGACCTTGCTTGGCTTCGGCACCAGACGCAGGAAGAAGGAAGCGGCGGTCGAAGGCCTCTAGAAATCCGTTCCGCGCTTCGCCCACTCCAGGACATGGAGCCTCAACGCAGAGGACAGGTTGGTGTCGCGGGGCCTTGTCTCGTCGACTTCGGCAACAAGCGCGGCAAGCGTCAGCTTTCTGGTCGCCGCGATCGCGACGAGGTCGTCATAGAAGGGTTTTTCGAGCGAGTAGCTGGTGCGGTGACCGCGAATGGTCACAGAACGCTTTTCGACCGGGCTCATTGACGGTCGGGGTCGCCGGGCTTTTCACGACGATGCCCGGCAACGAATTTTTCGCTCTTGTCGGCGGCGATGCGGTCGCGTTCTTTTTCGGCCTTGGAGCGGCCGTGCAGCGCGCGATTCTGTTCGGCGGCGCGCAGCTTTTCGTCCCGCGCCTTCTGCTTGCGGGCCTGGCGGAGATTGACGATCTCGGCCATGCCGTCGGCCTATTTCTTGCGGAAGGCGTCGAGCGAAACCACTTCGGCGCCCTTGGTGGCGGCGTCCGCGGCAGCGGGCTTCTTCTCCGCCTCGGCGGCGGCCTTCTTCTCGGCCTTCGGCTTTTTCTCGGAGACGATGGTCAACGGCTCCGGAGTTGGCGCAGCCGGTTCCTCGGCTGCCGCGCCATCCGTCTTGACGTCGAATTCGAGCTCAAAATTGACCGAGGGATCATAGAAGCCGCGCACGGCCGAGAACGGGATTTCGAGTTTTTCCGGCACATCGGAAAAGGACAGGCCGACCTCGAAGCCGGTGTCGGTCACCTTCAGGTCCCAATACTGGAACTGGATGACGATGGTCATCTGCTCGGGATAGCGCTCGCGCAGCCGCGAAGACACGCGTACGCCCGGCGCGCCGGTCAGGAAGGTGATGAAGAAGTGGTGGTTGCCCGGGAGGCCGGTGCGCGCGACCTCGGCCAGGACCTTGCGCATGACGCCGCGCAACGCCTCCTGGGCCAGAATGTCGTAGCGGATGTGGTCGTCGGCCATGTGGCGGTCGGGTTCCGTTGAATCGTCCGCATAGCTGTAATCAAGCTTGAGGGCGGCGTAAACCGCATATAGATCACCCGCGCGCGGAAGCGAAGACTATTGCCAGCGATTTGATCGCTCAGGCGCTGGCGAGCGCGCTTTGCTTTTCGGACGATGCCGCGGACCGGCGCTTGCCGAAGGCGCGCAGGAAGGTGCGCACGCCATTGGTCGCGGATTGCAGCACCTCGTCCTCGCGCGGCGAGCCGCCAAGCATGAAGGTGGTCTGCAGTTCGGCATTGACGAGACCGAGGAACTGACGTGCCGCCACGTCGGGATCCTCGATCGTGAGATAGCCGCCATAGGCGAGGCGGGCGAAGCGGGCCGCGATTGCCGGCCATGTCCTGCCCGGACCCTGTTCGCGCCATTCGGCAAACAGTTCGGGATAGCGCTCGCCTTCGGTCTGGATCAGCTTGCGCAGGAATTTTCCGTCGCGGTTGCAGATGCAGTTCTGGTTCAGGCGCACGGCAAAGCCGATCAGGTCGGCTTCGAGATCCCCCGGCTGGTCGGGGAAGGTGGCAATGGTGGCGAAGATGCCGGCATTGCAGCGTTCGGTGAGGTCGCGGACCACAGCGACGAACAGTCTCTCCTTGTCGCCATGATGGTTGTAGATCGTCTGACGCGAAACGCCGGCTTCGGCCGCGATCAGATCGATGTTGGCGCCGGCGAAACCTTCGCGGCAAAACACGGTGGCGGCGGAGTCGACGATCGAGAGGCGCTTGGCCTCATGGCCGCGTGGCGGGAAAATGTCAGGAGAAACGTGCAGCTTCATAAAAAACTATATAGGGGTGATTGACGATTTAGACAAGAGTGTCTAAATTTGTGGACACAGGATAAAGAGATTTCGCGCGAGAGAGACGAATGGAATTCGCTCTTGAGGTGTCGGAATCTCACGGGATGGAACGTCCTAGGTTAGACGTCGCCTGCGGCGGCAACCAGATTTGAAAGAAGCCTTTATCATGAGTCCCAAATTCCTCCGCATCGCGGTCGTGCTCGGCTTGTTGTCCGCCATCGGCCCGTTCGCCATCGACATGTATCTGCCCGCGCTGCCGTCGATCGGCGCGGATCTGCATGCCAGCACCGCTGCCGTGCAAATGAGCCTGTTGATCTTCTTCCTGTCGATGGGTTTTGGCCAGATCGTCGTCGGGCCGATCTCCGACATGGTCGGCCGCAAGCTGCCGCTTTATGGCGGCCTTGCGCTGTTCATGGTTGGCGGCATCGGTTCGGCAATGGCGCCGACCATCGAATGGC
>NZ_RZOL01000555.1:0-3100 GCF_004022985.1 Mesorhizobium sp. M7A.F.Ca.ET.027.02.1.1
GCCATCCATCTGTCGCGCCATGTTCACGTGCTGGGGATCAAGCCCGGGCGGATCACCGAGAGCCTCGACATTGCGCTGCCTTATCCGCGCGACCTGTCGGTCACCGAAGATCCGGAGTTCGTCAGGCTGGTAGTCCAGTTGCGAACGATGCTGCGCTCCAGCCATCAACCGGGAGGCGCGTCTTGAGCGACCAGCCCATCACCGACCTTTCCGAGCCGCGCCTCGCTTCCAGCTGGAGTGCGGCGACCGGCAGCTGGCTTCCTGCGGTCATCCTGCTGCTGGTGACGATCGTGCTGTGGGAAGCGGCCGTGCGGGTCTTTGCCATATCCGCTTTCATTATTCCCGCTCCGTCCGAGATCGCGAAGTCGCTGGTCGCGCAATGGGGCACGCTGATGCAGGCGACGCTGGTGACGGCGGGCGAGATCCTGTTCGGCTTCCTGGTCTCGGTCGTGGTCGGCATCGCCATTGCGCTGCTCATCGTGCGCTTCGATTGGTTGGGACGCGCCCTGTATCCACTGGTGGTGCTGTTCCAGAACGTGCCGAAAGTCGCGCTCGCGCCAATCTTCATCCTCTGGTTCGGCTATGGGCTGGCGCCCAAGATCGGCCTGATCCTGGTCATCGCCTTCTTCCCGGTGACGCTCTCTATGCTGGCCGGCATGCAATCGGTCGACCGCTCGCTGCTGTCGCTGATGAATTCGGTCGGGGCCAGCCAGACGCAGATCCTGTTCAGGATCCGCGTTCCGCACTCGCTGCCGAACCTTATGGCCGGAACCAAGATCGCCGCCACGTTGAGCGTGATCGGCGCCATCGTCGGCGAATTTGCCGGGGCGTCGGACGGTCTCGGCTACGTCATCCAGTTCGCGTCGACCCAGCTCGACACGGCGCTGGTCTTCGCAGCGCTGCTGCTCGTTTCCGTGCTTGGCATCGCCTTCTACTACGCCGCCGAAATTCTCGAACGCATCGTGGTGCCGTGGGCGCCGAAATTCAGCCAGTCCTAGGTCCGCTCGATCAACCAAATTTATAAAAGGGAACAAAAAATGCTGAGACGCTCACTTATCAAGGCCGCTAGCTTCGCGGCGTTTGTCACGGCACTCGGCTTCTCCAGCGCGGCTCTGGCGGCCGACAAGGTCAACGTCCAGCTCGACTGGGTGGTGCGCGGCAATCACGCCATGTTCTTCGTCGGCAAGGAAAAGGGCTTCTTCGCCAAGAACGACATCGATGTGGCCGAGATCCGCAAGGGGTCCGGCTCGCCGGACGCGATGCGGCTGGTGGGTAATGAGAACGCGGATTTCGGGTTCGGCGATCTTCCCACGCTTGCCGTCGCACGGTCGCAGAATGTCCCGGTCGTGGCGCTGGCGGCTGTCAACCAGCACTCGCCGCTGGGGATCATTTCGCTGGCCAAGACGCTGAAGCTCACCAAGCCGTCCGACCTCAAGGGACTGACCATCGGCATTCATCCGGCCGGCTCCACCTACATCTTCTTCAAGGGTTTCCTGGCCGCCAACGGCCTGACCGAAAAGGACATGACGCTGAACAGCGTCTCGCCTCCCTATGAAAGCTATTTGCTGCTTGGCCGGGTTCAGACGGTCGTCGGCTATATCGATGCGGAGGTTCCCGAACTGGAAGCGAAGGCCGGAGGCCCCGGCTCGCTCAGCATCATGATGGGGGCGGACCATGGGTGGAAAGCCTATGGCTCGGGCCTGTTCACCTCGCAGGCGATGATCAAGGACAAGCCGGACGTCGTACGCCGCTTCGTCAAGGCCTACAGGGAAGCCTTCGACTATGTCGTGGCACACCCGGAAGAGGCTGCCGAGATCACCGCCAAGGCCGCGCCCGGCTATGCGGAGAAAAAGGATGTGCTGCTGGCGCAGATCAACGCCGACATCGCCTCGACGTTCAGCAGCCCCGACACAAAGGAACACGGTCTCGGCTGGATGACCAAGACTCAGTGGGAGGAGACCCTGAAGACGCTGACGGACCAGGGCGTGCTCAAGACGGCTCTGTCGGCGGACGACGTCTTCACCGACGCATTCCTGGCAAAAGAATAAGGGGCGCGCGGTGTTCGAACGGAAAGCTCGATGAGCGCCTACCGGCAGACAAGGCTGTCCCGCGCGATGCCGCAGGACACATCACGCTCGCCTTTCGCCGCATCGGTGCGGTCGAGCGTGACCTGCACGCGGGTGGCATATGCGCGGCTCGCCAGACCGCACCACAGCCGCTCGACGGGCAGGTTCTCGCGTTTGTCGTTGAGGATCGTGAAAGTGCCGGTCTTCGCATCGAACCAGAGCTCGACGCGGGTCTTCTTGCCCGGCTCGATCGTTGCGATCCCGGCTGAATACCAGTGGGCGAAGTCGGCGTTGCAGGAGAGGCCTTCGCTGCCCGCATTCGAGATCGTCAACGGAACCATGTCGAGCCCGTCAGTGCCGGTGCGGACGGTGACATGGTGCAACTCAACCGCGTTGGCGAAGGACGACAACGCCAGCATCACCGGAAGGGCATAACGGATCTTCACTTTGCCTGAGCTCCATAATGTAATTTTTCCTAGGCAGTCTATCTCGCTTTTGCGCAATAACAATAAGAATATTGATTGGTAAAACAACAGAGAGGGTAACATGTTAAAGCTTCTTAAGAGCAGTGTAAGTGCAGCTATATTGACCGGTGTCTTGATGAGCGGCGCGCTTGCCGGCGAGGTCAAGTCGATCGCCATCCTGACGCCCGAAGAAGGCACGGACTATGGCTGGAACCAGCAAGGCATCGACGCCGCCAAGGCGGCGGGCAAGGCCGCCGGCGTCGAAGTGGTCGTGGCCCAGGGCCTCGGCTATGGCGATGTTCGTCCGACCTTGCGGGAACTTGCCTCCGACGGCGCCAGCCTGTTGATCGCGCATGCCAGCGGCTACAACACCTCGGCGCCCGAAATCGCCAAGGAACTGAAAGTTCCGGTGGCGATCGTCGACACGCCAGCCGGCCTGGAGAAGGGCCTCGTCGCCGACTACACGCTGAGCGGCCACGAGGGTGCCTATCTGGCCGGCCGTCTCGCCGCCAAGGTGTCGCGTTCCAAGTCGGTCGGCATTGTCGTCTCGGGCGAACCGCCATCGTGGAA
>NZ_RZOL01000556.1:0-3094 GCF_004022985.1 Mesorhizobium sp. M7A.F.Ca.ET.027.02.1.1
ATCCACGGCCCATGCCAAACAGCGAGCGCGATTTCGCCCGGGTTGGGACCGCCTCCTCCGGCAGGATGATCTTCTTCAGATCGTTGACGACATTGGCGTTTGGATCGATCTCGTGCAACGGCACGCCGCGATCGACCGCCTCGCGCACCAGCCGATAGTTGTTGGCGATACCGCCGACGAAATGCTCGCCGAGAATTTCCTGGACGTCCGCCTGCTTGATGCCGTTGTCGAACATCTTCTGTTCGAAACGGTTGACGATGACGTTCGGCTTCACTTCCTTGCCGGCAGTCTCGTAGACCGCCTGGATCAGCCGCTGGGTGTGGCGCAGGCACGGCACCGTCATTTCCGCGACGATGTAGAGCTTGTTGGAACCGAGCAGCACGGTTTCCGTCCATGGAAACCAGGTGCGTGGCATGTCGATGACGACATTGTCGAAATAGGCCGAAACGAGGTCCAGCATGCGCACCACGACATCGGTCTTGAACGAGCGCATCTCTGCTGGATGCGCCGGTGCCGCCAGCACGCACAGCCCGCTGGCATGCTTGGACAGCATCACGTCGAGCAGTTGCCGGTCGAGACGCTCGGGCTGGTTCTCGATCTCGGTGATGTCGAAACGCGGTTCGAGGTCGAGATATTCGGCACAGGCGCCCTGCTGGAAATTGAGATCGACGACGCAGGTCGACGCGCCGCGCGTCACCGAGTGATGCAGCTGGAAAGCGGTCTGCAGCGCCAGCGTGGTGGTGCCGACGCCGCCCGCGGCAGGCATGAAGGTGTAGATCTGCGATTCGGTGTTTTCCTCGCGCCCGGGTCCCTGCAGCGCCCGCACGACGGAGCGCACCAGATCGGCCGTGGTGATCGGCTTGACCAGGAAATCCGCGACCTTGAGCTGCACCAGAATGCGCACCGCGGCGGCGTTGAACTCCTGGGTGACGACGACGACCGGAACCTTGTCCTCCAGCCGGCGCATAATGCGCTGCAGCGACTCGACCTCCTCCAGCCTTGCCGCATCCATGTCGACGATGATGGCGCCGAAGTCGGCTTCCTGGATCTCGCCGCGCAACTCGGTGACGTTCTTCTCCACCGTCGAGAGCTGTATGATCTCGGAGGCGGAAAATGCGGTGCGCGTGTCCTGCGCAAATGTCCTGTCGGTCGATACGAGCAGGATCTTCCTGGTCTTGATGCCGTTTGCCATTCTGTCAGCCTGTCAGGTCGATCGACCGTTGGATCAGTTGCCCGTGGGATCAATTGGTCGTGCTGGACTGCGACGCCTTGGCACCGGCCGCCTGATCGGGTGTGACAGCCGCGGCACTGCCTCGTTGGGCCGGCACCAGGAGCCTGGTGTTCTGGACCCCGTATTTCCAGGGATCGACCATCTGCATGACGGTGTTGGCGGCCTGCGCATTTCCGGCGCCGGCCGTCGGCCCTTCGCTGCGCACATAGTCGTCGCTGGTGCAGCCGGCGGCAAAGCCGGTCAGCAGCAAGGCGACGCTCGATCCAAAGACCAGACGCATGGCTTCAATCCTTCGGCAGGTCGAGGAAATGCCCAGCCGAAGCGGCCGCTGCAGGTTGAGTGACGCGGCCGTCTGCCAGCGCCACGGTGCGACCGGCATCGGAATCCTTCACTTCCTCGGTGTTGTTGAGAAAATAGTCGGCGTTGCTGGCCGGCTGCGTGCCATCTGTCGGCTCGATGAGCTTCTTCGACGGATCGACCGGCTTGACCAGATAGGGCGTCACGATGATGACGAGGTCGGTCTCGCGCCGCTGATAGGATTTCGAGGAAAACAGCGCCCCAAGCACCGGCATCTTGCCGAGGCCGGGAATGCGCGACGTGGTGATGTCGTTTTGCGACTGCAGCAGTCCAGCGATCATGAAGCTCTGGCCGTTCTTCAGGTCGACCGACGTCCTGGCACGGCGCACGATGAAGCCGGGAACCGAGATGGTGCCGATATTGTAGGAGGCCGATGCGTCGATCGAGGAGACTTCCGGCGCGATGTCCAGACTGACCAGCCCATCCTTGAGGACGGTCGGCGTGAAATCCAGGCTGACGCCGTATTTCTTGTAGCTGACCGAGATCTTGCCGTCGTCTTCGGAGACCGGGATCGGGAATTCGCCGCCGGCGAGAAAGCTCGCCGTCTGGCCGGACCGGGCGATCAGGTTCGGCTCGGCCAGCCGCCGCGCCAGACCGCGTTCCTCCAGTGCCTTGATGGCGATATCGATCGACACGCCGTTCGACAAAAGCCTGCCGATGATCTCGCCGGTGCCGGCGGCCGGCACTGTGCCCGGATCGATCGAGACGTCGCGGCCGCCAAGGCCATAGGCGAAATTGGCGGCGTATTTGGCACCCAGATCCTGGCCCGCCTGGCGGTTGATCTCGACAAAGCGGACGTTGAGCTGGACCTGCTGCGACGATGAGATGTTGACCGAGTTGATCACCTCCTCGGTGCCGGAAAAGCGCGTCGCGATCTTGTTTGCCTTTTCGGCGGCGACGGCATCATCGGCCTCGCCCGACAGCACGACCCGGCCATTGGCCGAGCCGACCTTGATCCTGGCATCCGGCACGCTGGCGCGAATGGTGCTGGCCAGTTGGTCTGTGTCGAGCGTCACCTCGATGTCGACGGTGCCGACGAGCTGCTTTTTCTCATCGAACAGCGCAATGCCGGTGGTGCCGAGATTGTTGCCGAGCACATAGAAGGATTTGTCGGTCAGCGGATTGACGTTGGCGATCTCCGGATCGCCGATGACGATCTGGTAGAAGGCGGCACTGGTGATGATCGTCTTCGGCTTGCCCTTGGCAACCTTGATCGACGCATTCTTGGTTGACGACACATAGACGATGTCGTTGTCGGCTCTCGCCGCCGAGGCGCCGAAGGCCAGCATCGCCGCAGCAGCCAGCGAAGACGCGACAGCCACGGCACGCAAAACGCGTAACCGCGTCATGATCCGATATGTGAACAGCCCGAACATTGTCCCGTCCCTCACCCAGTCCCCACTGGCTTATTTCTGGTCCCGCGAAGGAACCTGGTATTCCTCGCGAGGAATACCAGGTTCCTTCGCGGGACCAGAAATAAGCCAGTGGGGACTGGGTGAGGGACGG
>NZ_RZOL01000557.1:0-3087 GCF_004022985.1 Mesorhizobium sp. M7A.F.Ca.ET.027.02.1.1
TGATGCCGGGCGACAACATCACGGTCGATGTCGAGCTGATCGTGCCGATCGCCATGGAAGAGAAGCTGCGCTTCGCCATCCGTGAAGGCGGCCGCACCGTCGGTGCCGGCATCGTCGTCACCATCAAAGAGTAATTTGGACTTAAACCGATCTGTCGCGGGCGCGGGAGTTGCCCGCGCCGCGCCAGAACAAGGAAGTGACGCATGAACGGACAGAATATCCGCATCCGCCTTAAGGCGTTTGACCACCGCGTGCTCGACGCCTCGACGAAGGAAATCGTGTCGACGGCCAAGCGTACCGGCGCAAACGTCCGCGGCCCCATTCCGCTGCCGACGCGGATCGAAAAGTTCACGGTCAACCGGTCGCCTCACGTCGACAAGAAGAGCCGCGAGCAGTTCGAGATGCGCACGCACAAGCGTCTGCTCGACATCGTCGATCCGACCCCGCAGACGGTCGATGCTTTGATGAAGCTCGATCTGGCCGCCGGCGTCGACGTCGAGATCAAGCTCTAAGGGAATGAGAGCGCGGTAAGGGGCGGTGCCCCTGGCCCGGAACTCTAAAGGAATTGAACCGATGCGTTCAGGTGTGATTGCAAAGAAGGTGGGAATGACCCGCATCTACAACGATGCCGGGGAACATGTTCCCGTCACCGTTCTCCTGATGGAGAACTGCCAGGTCGTGGCCCAGCGCACGCAAGAGAAGAATGGCTACACGGCCGTTCAGCTCGGCGTTGGCCTTGCCAAGGTGAAGAACACGTCGAAGGCGATGCGCGGCCATTTCGCGACCGCTTCCGTCGAGCCGAAGGCGAAGGTCGCCGAGTTCCGCGTCTCCGCCGACAACATGATCGATGTCGGCGCCGAGATCACTGTCGAGCACTTCGTCGCCGGCCAGAAGGTCGATGTGACGGGCACGACGATCGGCAAGGGCTTCCAGGGCGTCATCAAGCGCCACCACATGGGCGGTGGCCGTGCAACGCACGGTAACTCGGTTTCGCACCGTACGCACGGTTCGACCGGCCAGCGCCAGGACCCGGGCAAGGTGTTCAAGGGCAAGCATATGGCTGGCCACATGGGCGACACCCGCGTCACCACGCAGAATGTCGAGATCGTATCGACCGACGCCGACCGCGGCCTGATCCTGATCCGCGGTGCGGTTCCTGGATCGAAGGGCGCCTGGATCCTGGTCCGCGATGCGGCCAAGGTGGCACTGCCGGCCAATGCGCCGAAGCCTGCCGCGATCCGCGCCGTTGCTGCCGAAAGTGGCGCCAAGAACGAGGCTCCGGCCACAGAGGGAGCGGAATAATGGATCTCAAGATCACAACGCTGGGCGGCAAGGACGCCGGCAAGGTGGAACTCTCCGACGAGATTTTCGGCCTTGATCCGCGCGAAGACATCCTGCAGCGCGTCGTGCGCTGGCAGCTTGCCAAGAAGCAGCAGGGCACGCACAAGACCAAGGGTCGCGCCGAGATCGCGCGCACCGGCGCCAAGATGTACAAGCAGAAGGGTACGGGCCGCGCCCGTCACCATTCGGCACGCGCTCCGCAGTTCCGCGGCGGCGGCAAGGCCCACGGCCCGGTCGTTCGCAGCCACGAGCACGAACTGCCGAAGAAGGTTCGTGCTCTCGGCCTCAAGCATGCTCTCTCGGCCAAGGCCAAGAGCGCGTCGATCATCATCATCGACGAGCTGAAGCTGACCGAGGCCAAGACGAAGGCGCTGATCGCAAATTTCGCGACGCTGGGCCTGACCAACGCTTTGCTGATCGGCGGCGCCGAGCTTGACAAGAACTTCAAGCTGGCGGCGACGAACATCCCCAACATCGACGTGCTGCCCATCCAGGGCATCAACGTCTACGACATTCTGCGCCGCGGCACGCTGGTCCTTTCGAAGGCCGCCGTCGAGGCTCTCGAGGAGCGTTTTAAATGACCGACCTTCGTCATTACGACGTGATCGTCTCGCCGGCGATCACCGAAAAGTCGACCATGGCCTCCGAGCAGAACAAGGTCGTCTTCAACGTCGCCAAGAAGGCGTCGAAGCCGGAAATCAAGGCCGCCGTCGAAGCGCTGTTCGGCGTCAAGGTGATGGCCGTGAACACGCTTGTCCGCAAGGGCAAGATCAAGCGCTTCCGTGGCACGGTTGGCCGCCAGAGCGACGTCAAGAAGGCGGTTGTGACGCTGGCCGATGGTCAGTCGATCGACGTCGCGACGGGTCTCTGAGCAAGGCCGCGAGGACAGAACAATGGCACTGAAAAAATTCAACCCGGTAACGCCCAGCACCCGTCAGCTGGTCATCGTCGACCGCTCGGGTCTTTACAAGGGCAAGCCCGTCAAGGGTCTGACCGAAGGCCTGACCAAGTCGGGCGGCCGCAACAATCACGGTCGCATCACCGCCCGCTTCATCGGCGGTGGTCACAAGCGTTCGTACCGCATCATCGACTTCAAGCGCCGCAAGTTCGACGTCGTCGGCACGGTCGAGCGCATTGAATACGATCCGAACCGCACCGCCTTCATCGCGCTGATCAAGTATGACGATGGCGAGCTGTCCTACATCATCGCTCCGCAGCGTCTGGCTCCCGGCGACAAGATCGTCTCCGGTGAATCGGTAGATGTGAAGCCGGGCAATGCGATGCCGCTGGCTTCGATGCCGGTCGGCACCATCGTCCACAACATCGAGCTGAAGCCGGGCAAGGGCGCTCAGGTCGCCCGTTCGGCAGGTGGTTACGGTCAGCTGGTCGGTCGTGACCAGGGCATGGCGATCCTGCGCCTCAATTCGGGCGAGCAGCGTGTCGTTCACGGCTCCTGCATGGCCACTGTCGGCGCCGTGTCCAATCCGGACCACGGCAACATCAATGACGGCAAGGCCGGTCGCACGGTTTGGCGTGGCAAGCGCCCGCACAATCGCGGCGTGACCATGAACCCGGTCGACCATCCGCACGGCGGCGGCGAAGGCCGCACTTCGGGTGGCCGCCATCCGGTTTCGCCCTGGGGCAAGCCGACCAAGGGCAAGAAGACGCGGTCCAACAAGGCGACCGACAAGTTCATCCTGCGCTCGCGCCATCAGCGCAAGAGCTAAGAAGAGGTAACGCCAAGTG
>NZ_RZOL01000558.1:0-3084 GCF_004022985.1 Mesorhizobium sp. M7A.F.Ca.ET.027.02.1.1
GTGCAACTCATCTCGTTGAGCCGCAATTTGAAGCCGGCCGCCGACTTGATGGTGGCGAGCGTATTGCCCCTGGCGACGTAGTCCTTCAGCGCCTTGTCGATGTCGGCGTCGTCGACCAGCCCGTAGACGATGTTGTTCTGCGACCGGCTGAGGCCGCCGGGTGCGACGGAGACGGCGCTCCTGGCCAGGAATTTTTCATCGATGACCAGCCGGCCATGGTCGAGGTCGTAGATGTTGCGGTCGGTCAGCAGCCATTTGGCGAAAGACGGCTTGTCGGCCAGCACGGTGGCGCGGTCGATCTGGTTTTCCATCTTCGCTTCATAGAAGCTGGCCGTCGCCGGATCCCATTTGAAGATCTTCAGCAGGTATTCGGCATGACCGCCGAAATCGCGCCGCGTCGAGGCAGACAGGCGCAGCACCTGCATGTTGAGTTCGAGTCGCATGATCTGGGACGAATTGAGCATGGCGCCCGACAGCGGCCCCTCGTCGGAGCGCAGCCAGGCGGCAAGCTGGTCGGGCGGCAGGTCCTTTTTTCCGGCTGCCAGCCAGCGCTGGGCAATATCGGCGCAGGACACATCGGTGGCGCCTGGCAGGTCCTTGGAGGCGCGCGCTTGTGCCTGCCTGGGTTTGGCGTTGAACACCAGGCTCATGGTCAACGGCAGCCGCGAGGAAATGCGCTGGCCCGCCTTTCCCTTCACCGGCTTTTCAGCGATCGAATAGTGGAAGCGGTAGATCAGCCGGATCTCGCCGCATTCGGTGTGGCCGAGATAGCCGCGGTCCATGCGGTTGACAACGCCGGTGAGGTCCAGCGTCGAGCCGTCGTCGTCGATGTATTTTGGATTGAATTTCTGGCTGGTGTCCTTCGATCTGGCCATGTCGGCGACATAGGGGTCCGGACTGGTCTTCGGCTCGTCGGCGATCTGCTGCTTGACTGTGTCGCGCACTGTCGCCAAAGCCGGTACCGAGAACAGACCGCGATTGTCGACCTCGCGGGTCAGGCCGAGCGCTGGCCCCAGCAGGCGGCTGATCGACAGTCCGCCGCGTTCCAATGCCTGCAAGGTGGCGGGGTCGGTGACGGCAACGCTGGAATCGAGCGTCACCGCGCCGGCTACCGGCGTGCCGAGGCAAAACAACGCCGCAATCAGCGACAGGAACGAACCGATCGTCTTCAAGCCCAATACATCCCCCATCCACGAGCAATGCTACAGGCCTTGCGCACTCTCGGCCAGAGCGGTGAGGCCGTCATGCCAGAACCGCCGCGGTCTGGAAAAATGCTGTGACTTGGAGCAACCATTGAGATAGTTGTTTGTTGGGTCGAGCCCCGCAACAACGGGGAAGTTTGCAGCGCGAGGAGTTGCCATGCTCTGGAGAGGCCGTCGTCAGAGTGACAATATCGAGGACGACCGCAGCGGCGGTGGCGGGCTCGGCGGCGGCGGTGGCCAGTTCCGCATTCCGATCGGCGGCCGCACCGGTGGCGGCGGCAGCATCTTCCTTGTCATCCTGGTGGTGCTGGCCGGATGGTATTTCGGCTTCGATCCGTCGACGATCCTGGGTGGCGGCGGACTGGCGCCGGGCGGCGGCGGCCAGATTACCGAGGACAGCGGCTCTGCTACGCCGGCCAATGATGAGATGAAGCAGTTCGTGGCGACCGTTCTGGCCGAGACCGAGGACACGTGGACCGGCATCTTCAAATCGCAGGGGCTGACATATGAGGACCCGAAGCTGGTGCTGTTCAGCGGCCAGATCCGTTCGGCCTGCGGCTCGGCATCGTCGGCCGCCGGGCCGTTCTATTGTCCGGGCGACCACAAGGTCTATCTCGATACAACCTTCTTCCAGCAACTCGACCAGCAGTTCGGCGCCTCTGGCGACTTCGCCCAAGCCTATGTGATCGCGCACGAGGTAGGCCACCACGTGCAGAACTTGACGGGCATTATGTCCAAGTTCAACCAGATGCGGCAAGGCATGGACCAGGCGGAGGCCAACCAGATGTCGGTGCGCATCGAGCTGCAAGCCGACTGCTTCGCCGGGGTGTGGGCGCATTTCACCGGGCAGAAGGGCATCTTGGAGCAGGGCGATTTCGAAGAGGCGCTCAATGCTGCCCAAAAGATCGGCGACGACACGCTGCAGAAGAAGACGCAGGGCTATGTCGTGCCGGAAAGCTTCAACCACGGCACCTCGCAGCAGCGGCAGACCTGGCTGGCGCGTGGTTACAAGAGCGGCAAGCTGTCGGATTGCAACACGCTGAGTGGGCCGATCTGACCAGGCCGTTTTCAAGCTTCACCTGCCGGCGATGTTGCCGTCAGGGGGTGTCAGGATGAACGCATCCTGATTGTTCCCTTATTGTTCCTTGCCGCGGGCTCGCCTATAAGTGCGTCCGCCTGCGCCTGAGGGCGAGCAGAGGAGCTTGATCCTGCATGATCGACCCCAAAACCGCCAGACGGGGCCTTGCGCTCGTCTTCACAACGCTGCTGCTCGACATTATCGGCTTCGGCATGATCATGCCGGTGCTGCCGGCCTATCTCCGGGAATTGACCGGGGTCAGCATCAGCGGCGCGGCGATCGAAGGCGGCTGGCTGTTCTTCGTCTATGCGGCGATGCAGTTCGTCTTCGCGCCGATCATGGGTGGCTTGAGCGACCGGTTCGGGCGGCGGCCGATCTTGCTCGCATCAGTGCTGACCTTCTCCATCGACAATCTGATCTGCGCGGTCGCCTGGTCCTACCCGATGCTGTTCATCGGGCGTGTGCTGGCCGGCATTTCAGGCGCCAGCTATTCGACGACTTCAGCCTTCATCGCGGATATCTCGAACGATGAGAACCGGGCAAAGAATTTCGGCCTGCTCGGTATCGCGTTTGGCGTCGGCTTCGTCATCGGGACGGTTCTGGGCGGGCTGCTCGGCACGTTCGGGCCGCGCGTGCCATTCTATTTCGCCGCCGGGCTCGCCTTCGTGAATTTCCTCATTGCGTTGTTTTTCCTCCCGGAAACGCTCGATGACAAGCATCGCCGCCGCTTCGAGTGGAAACGCGCCAACCCGGTCGGCACGTTGCTGCAGATGCGCCAATATCAAGGCATCGGCTGGATCGGGC
>NZ_RZOL01000559.1:0-3084 GCF_004022985.1 Mesorhizobium sp. M7A.F.Ca.ET.027.02.1.1
ACCAAGAACAGGTTCTATGGAGAACACAATGTTTCCCAATAGTATCGATTCGCACCTCTCCCAGTTGGAAAAAATAAACCCGGTAGCCTTCAAGGCCATCGAGCCCCGAATCGCTAGAGAGTCATTCGACTGCCTTGCCAAACTGTCGCGCAACGAGTTCACCCCCGAAGGGCGTGGTTCGGATTACCTCGATAGCATCCAACTGTCCCTGCTGGCACGATCGGAGGGTGTGATGGATCTACTGGGAAAAATGCACCCCAATGGTCGCGACGGACTGTGTTCATCACTGATCTTCTGCGATCTTCTCGCTGGTGACGGCTACGTGAACAAGGTAGCGCACCAGCTCTTGGGTGCGGCGCGCTGCCCAAGTTTCATCAACTCTGACGTCTCACAGTTCATGGTGGACCGTTGCATCCGAGACGGCCTGTTTGCGACCTGGCAGGGCGCGACCGATCCGTTCTGGATAAAAGATGGATCGGTGGATGGTGTGCTGATGGCTTACGGCACGCACCACATCCCGCGCGCTGAGCGCGCCACTGCTGTCCGGGCGGCTGCACGAATTCTCCGGCCAGGTGGCATCTTTGTTCTTCATGACTTTGAAGAGGGCTCCCCCACTGCTCGCTGGTTCGCTGACGTGGTGTCAACTCATTCCGTGACCCCGCATGACTATCCTCATTTTACCGCAGGCGAGGTGCTCGATCTGTTCGCTGCTGCGCAGTTCGATGACGTGACTGTCCAGCGAATCACAGACCCATTCGTCTTCCACGGAGAAGACGAAGAGAGCGCTCTCCAACTGTTA
Organism: Mesorhizobium sp. M7A.F.Ca.ET.027.02.1.1; assembly: GCF_004022985.1. Lineage (NCBI taxonomy): Bacteria > Pseudomonadati > Pseudomonadota > Alphaproteobacteria > Hyphomicrobiales > Phyllobacteriaceae > Mesorhizobium > Mesorhizobium sp. M7A.F.Ca.ET.027.02.1.1. The sequence continues at coordinate 800 of NZ_RZOL01000559.1, forward strand.
GCCGAATACGTCGTGAAGATGTATGGGCTAGAGAAGCTCCGGAGCCACACGCAGCGCGTGCTCGCCCTCCTTGATGAGTATTTCGGGGTCGTCGTGACACAAACCTCCCACGGTGAATTCGAAGCGCGCATAACGCGCAATGCATTGGTCGGGAGCGGTCGACGGGTGTGAAACACAATATCGTTGGCCCCATCAAGGCCCGGCTTCTGCTTCTTCTGCCTGGTCGTAGCCCTCTATTGGAGTGCTCAATGATCCATTTCCATTATGATATCCCGTCCCTGACCGCGCTTGAGGTATTCGAGGCATCGGCACGCCATTTGTCGTTCAAGCTTGCGGCTTCCGAGCTAGAAATGACATCGGGAGAGATCCGTCGGCAGATCAAAGCCATTGAGGGGGAACTTGGCGTTCGGCTGATTGTAGGGCCTGGCTCTGACGTCGTGCTTACCAGTGCTGGTGAAGACCTCTATAGGTTGCTCGCAAGCAGCTCTGCACGGGCGTCGGAAGTCGTGAGTATCATTACACGCCGCGACTATTCCCGAACTGCCACTCCTGCACGTCGAATGGATCGAACCTGACTGGGCCGGCTGGGACGAGGTCCTGAGCCGCGCCGGAATTCCCCATGTGCCGCTTCGTGGTCACCGGGGGCCCGGCTATGTGTCAAACGTAAAAAACAATAACATATCTTTTACTTTTAATTGGCGGGATAGGATGCAACACTGTAGACGTTGAACTGACTATCTTCAGAGGAGATTGGCATAAACTAAAGGAGACCGGCGTTGAACACGGAATATAACATAATCATTTTCCGATTTGGCCAATCCGCCAGAGAGAAGTGATCGAGAAGTAGAAGCAATTTGGAAGCTTCTTTCGCTTGGGCCCGGCAACTCAGTTCTTGAACTCGGATGCGGTTATGGGCGAATTACCAACCGGTTGGCGGAAAAGGGAGCGCGGGTAACCGGCTTGGATATCTCGCCGATCTTGCTGAAAAAGGCCGAAGCGGATGCGGCTGAACGCCGGGTAGACGTTGAGTATATTCGTGGGGATATGCGCTCACTCCGGTGGCGAGATCGGTTTGACGCGGCCTTTCTGTGGTACACGACGTTTGGCTATTTCGATGAAGCTGATAATGAGAGGGTCCTTCATGAAGCCGCTGCTTCACTTCGAAAGGGCGGGCGTCTGCTAATCGATCTGATGAATCGCTTCTATTTGCTGCGCGAGCAGTCGCCTACCTACGACATCGTGCAGCGCGACAATGATCTAAGAATCGATATCGTCAACAACGACGCGCTGACCGATCGTCGAAACTGCGATAGGATCGTCGTCCGTGGTGGTTGTGTGAGACGCATGCGTATTTCTATCAGACAATATGGGTTTTCCGAATGCGTTCGCATGTTGCGGAGCGCGGCGTTCGATTCTGTTGAAGCCTATGGGCAGGAAGGCGGAGAGTTTACATCCTATGGTCCGCGCCTAGTCGTCGTCGCGCACAAGTAAATGGGCGGTCAGGGTGATTGCGTATTGCTATAGGCTTGATCGCCGACGGGTAGTGCGAATCTGCGGGTCGCTTGAAGAACATCAGACGTCATGTCCCGGATCGGAGATCGGTGGCCCGCCCTTTTCGCGCGATAGGGTCGCTTCTTTATTCAACAGGTTGAAGTCAAGCGCTTGTCGAGCTTCCGCTTCGACTGGGGTCATGCTTCTCTACGGGATCAGCGCTCGGCCGTAACGAAATGCTCCCTCGCAACAGGGTCCCAAAACTACTTTCGAGTGTGTCGACTGCAGCCCAGTGGCAAAGCGGCGCCGGCATCCGAAGGCGGCAATGCCTGTGGACGCGCATGGCAAGATAGGGTCGGTGCCTCAACGGAGCGCCGGCCCGCACCTGCCAGCCGACGACCAGATCATTGTCAGCAACTCCGTCTACCTGCGTCAAGCGCATATTACCTCGCTGAGGCCGCGGATCGTTACGTTCGGTCAGGAAACACATGCTCGGCCGGCAACGAAAAGATTGCAACAATACCTTCAAGTAAGTTTACGGACTCTTTGCGATCACAGATCGCTGAGCATGGTACCTTCACCGCAAAGCACGACGCTAGGCACACGAAAGGCCGACGCCGATTCACGCTCGCACCGCGGCACAGCTCGCAAGGAGAGTCAATAGCAATGACAAGAAGAGCACTCGTCCTGCTTGAAGGGCACAGGAGTATTGGTCTGCTATACGTGAAAGCGGCCCAGCGTCTTGGGCTTCATCCAGTTACCCTGTCGGCTGACCCAACTCAGTACGGCTATCT
>NZ_RZOL01000055.1:0-23612 GCF_004022985.1 Mesorhizobium sp. M7A.F.Ca.ET.027.02.1.1
CCATCGGGCCGCGCCAGATCATCGGCGTCTCCTCATCGACGAGGAAGCCCATCGACATGACCTTCAGCCCATAATTCTGCATCGGCTTCAGGATCTTGCCGTCGACCGTCTGCGGCCGGCCATGGATGTTGAGCAGCCTGGGCATAGACGGGCCGTAGATATCGGCATCGAGCACGCCGACCTTCAGCCCATTGGCGGCGAGGCCGAGCGCGATGTTGACGGCGGTGGTCGACTTGCCGACGCCGCCCTTGCCGGAAGCAACGGCAATGATCGCCTCGATACCGGGCACGCCACGCTTGCCCGAACTGTGCGAGGCGGGCGCGTGCGGAGCCGCACGCGGCGCGGCGGCAGCGGGCGCAGCCGGCGGAACGGGCCTGGGTGCGGGGCGCGACGGAACCGGCGCCTCCATGCCGCCGCCCTTCTTCTCGGCCGTCAGCGCGACGACCGCGCCGGCGACCCCGGGGATTGCCTTGACGACGCGCTCGGCGGCGGCGCGCAGCGGCTCCATTTCCTGGGCACGAGCGGCGGGAACGGTAATCGAGAAGAAGACCTTCCCGTCGGCGATGAAAATCTCCGAAACCATGCCGAGGTCGACGATGTTGCCGGTGAAATCCGGCCCGTTGACCGTCTTCAGACGCTCGGTGACGATTTCCTTGGTGACGGACATGGCAGTTTTTCCTTACGCAGCTTGCGCCTGAGATGCAGCTTGCACCTGAGATAATGCAGTTTCCGGACAGAACCAAGCCGTGGAGCAATGGCTGCCTTGGCGTGCCTGGAAAAGCGGCGGGTCCTGTCGGATTTCATCCGCGCCAAACGTCTTCCAGATAATCGAGCGCCGATGCGGCCAACAATCAGGTCGAGCGACAGTCGTCAAACGATCGTGGCGACCTATTTCGGTGACCAGCACGGGGTCGACAACCAGGAAAGGAGACCATCATGCTCGCAAACAGCAATGCAACGGCCAATCTCGCGGTGAAGGATCTCGCGAAAGCCAAGGCTTTCTATGAGGGAACGCTTGGCCTGAAACAGGTGCACGATGAGGGCGGCGAACTGATCGTCTACAAAAGCGGCGATACCACCCTCAACGTCTATCATTCTCAATTTGCCGGAACCAACAAGGCGACAGCGGTAACCTGGATGGTTGGCGACGAGATCGGCAACATCGTCAAGGAACTGAAGTCGAAGGGCGTCGCCTTCGAGCACTATCAGATGCCGGGCTTGACGCTGGAGGGCGATCTCCACGTCGGTTACGGAATGAAGGTCGCCTGGTTCAAGGACCCGGACGGCAACATCCTGAACCTTGTGGACAGGTAGATTTCTTCACCTCACCTCGCCAGGCCAACCGCCAGGTAGGTGAGCGCCGAAATCAAAGCCGTGGCCGGCAAAGTGACGATCCAGGCAATAACGATGTTGCCGGCAATGCCCCAGCGCACGGCCGAGACGCGGCGGGCGGCGCCGACGCCGATAATGGCGCCAGTGATGGTGTGCGTGGTCGACACGGGAATGCCGAGCCAGGTCGCGGCAAACAGGGTGATCGCCCCGCCGGTCTCGGCGCAAAAACCCTGCATCGGGTTCAGCCGCGTGATCTTCGAGCCCATGGTGTGGACGATGCGCCAGCCGCCGAACAGGGTGCCGAGCGCCAGTGCCGCCTGACAGGTGAGGACAACCCAGAGCGGTACATGGAAAGTCGCGCCGAGCATGCCTTGCGAATAGAGCAGCACGGCAATGATGCCCATGGTCTTCTGCGCGTCATTGCCACCGTGCCCGAGCGAATAGAGCGAGGCGGAAAAGAACTGCATGACGCGGAAGGTACTGTCGACCGCAAAGGGCGTCTGGCGCACGAAGAGCCACGAGACGACGAAAATCAGGATGAGCGCCAGGATAAAGCCGGTCGCTGGCGACAGGACGATTGCCGCAACCGTCTTGCCAAGCCCTGTCCAGACGATGGCGCCCACGCCTGCCTTTGCCACACCGGCACCTACCAGGCCGCCGATCAACGCATGCGAGCTGCTCGACGGGATGCCGGCGATCCAGGTGACGATGTTCCAGACTATGGCGCCGACGAGCGCCGAGAAGATGACCGCCGGGGTGACGATGCTGACATCGACGATACCCTTGCCCACTGTCTCGGCGACGTGGAGGCCGAAGAACATGAAGGCGATGAAGTTGAAGAAAGCCGCCCACAATACCGCGTATTGCGGCCTTAGCACGCGGGTGGAGACGATGGTGGCAATGGAGTTGGCGGCATCGTGCAAGCCGTTGAGAAAGTCGAAGAACAGCGCGACGCCGACGAGGCCGACCAGCACGGGAAAGGCAATGGTGGCTTCCATCACCTAGACATTCTCAATGACGATGCCGCTGATCTCGTTGGCGACGTCCTCGAAGCGGTCGACCACTTTTTCCAGTTGGCCATAAATCTCGCTGCCGATCATGTACGCCATCGGATCGCTGCTGCCGTGCTTCCTGAAGAGATCCTTCAGCCCTTGCTCGTGCAGGTCGTCGGCCCGGCTTTCGACGCGCATCACCTCTTCGGCGATGGCGTTGAGGCGCACCGTGTGCGTCGCGACCTTGTTGAGCAGCGGGATCGCCTCGGCCACCAGCTTGGCGGCGGCGACGATGACGCCACCCATTTCCTGCATCAGCGGATCGAATTCCTTGCGCTCGAACAGCTTCACCGTCTTGACCGTCTTGTGCATCATGTCGATGGCATCATCCATCGACTGGATCAGGTCCTTGATGTCGCCGCGATCGAAAGGCGTGATGAAGGAGCGCCGCACCGCCAGCAGAACTTCCGCAGTGATGTGGTCGGCCTCATCTTCGAGATCGACGATTTTCTGGCACCAGAGGTCGATATCCCTGCCTTGGAGAAGCTGCTCCAGCGCCTCGGCGCCGCCGACCACGGTGCGCGAATGTCGTTCGAACAGGTCGAAGAAGCGATCTTCGCGCGGCAAAAGCTTGCGGAACCAGCCCAGCATGGTCGATCTCCCAGTTTCATCCACATAGCGCCGCATCGCGCCGCGGGAAACAGGTAGCCGGCTTAAAGGTGTGGATGCAGGGCAATTGTGCATCGCGCTTGCGGTGAGGCGCGATTTCCCCGACCTTGCAGCGAACCACCGGAAAGATCGCATGATCGACAAGCTGGAATTCTTCATCGCGCTCGCCAGGGAGGAGCATTTCGGCCGGGCGGCGGAGGTATGCGGCGTCACCCAGCCGACGCTCTCGGCCGGCATCAAGCAGTTGGAGGGCCAGCTTGGCGTCATGCTGGTCCTGCGCGGCTCACGCTTCCAGGGGCTGACGCCGGAGGGAAAACAGGTGCTGGTGTGGGCACGCCGCATCGTCGGCGACACCAGGACCATGCGCGAGGAAATGCGCGCGGCGCGCCACGGACTTTCGGGCCGTATCCGCATCGCCGCCATTCCGACGGCGCTCGCCATGCTGCCGCGGCTGACGACGCCGTTTCGCGAAAAGCATCCAGGCGTCACCTTTTCGGTGCTGTCGCGGACCTCGATCGAGGTGCTGTCGCTGCTCGGCAATTTCGACATCGATGCCGGCATCACCTATCTCGACAACGAGCCGCTGGGGCGGGTGACCAGCGTGCCGCTCTATGACGAGCGCTATCAATTGATCACCGCGATGGGAAATCCCTATTCCGACCGCGACAAAGTGACATGGGCGGAGCTCTCAAGCCTGCCGCTGTGCCTGTTGACGCCAGACATGCAGAACCGCCGCATCATCGATCAGCATCTGGCCGAAGCCGGCGTGCAGGTGCGGCCGACGCTGGAATCCAATTCGATGATCGTGCTGTTTTCGCACATCCGCACCGGCAAATGGTCGTCGATCATGCCGCTCAACCTTGCGGAAACATTCGGTTTTTCCGAGCCGATCCGGGCCATTCCGATCGTCGAGCCAGACGCCAGCCACACGGTCGGCCTGGTGGCGACACCGCGCGAACCGCACACACCTTTGGTCTCGGCGCTGCTGGACGAGGCAATGGCGCTGGCGGACGATTTCCACGCAAACCGTTCCGCTAGACAGAGTTAGCCGAACGGAGCGATAGAAAATTTCTATCGTACAACGAAACCGCTTTATTGATTTCAGAGGTTTTCTCTGGTTTCTTAAGCACTTAGCGATAAAGCGGCACGCGCATGTCGTTGTTCCAAAACAGCTTGATGCTTCTGGCCGATATGTATGGGTCGCTACGATAGGGAGGGCGCTGCATGACAATGCAGCCTGCAAGTACCGAGATCACGTCGCGCACGGCCGCGATCATCCAGGAGATGAAGGGCCTCGAAGGCCCGTTGCTGCCGATCCTCCACGGCATCCAGGAAGAGTTCGGCCATGTGCCCAAGGATGCGCTGCCGGTCATCGCCGAGGCGCTGAACATTTCCAGGGCCGAGGTGCACGGCGTCGTCAGCTTCTATCATGATTACCGCAGCCACCCGGCAGGCCGGCATGTGCTGAAGCTCTGCCAGGCGGAATCCTGCCAGTCGATGGGTTCGGACGCCATCGCCGCCAAGCTGAAGCAATTGCTGGGCATCGGCTTCCATGAGACGACCCGCGACGGTTCGGTGACGCTGGAGCCGGTCTATTGTCTGGGCCTGTGCGCTTGTTCGCCCGCCGCAATGCTGGATGGCGAGGTGATCGGGCGACTCAATGACGAGAAGCTCGACGAGATCGTTGCAGAGGTGCGCTCATGATCCCGCGTATCTACATTCCCGGCGATTCCGGCGCACTGGCGCTGGGCGCCGAAAAGGTCGCCAAGGCGATCGCCGGCGAGCTCGCCGAGCGCGGCATCGAAGCCAAGATCGTGCGCAACGGGTCGCGCGGCGCCTATTTCCTCGAACCAATGGTCGAAGTTGCGACAGCGAACGGCCGCGTCGCCTATGGGCCGGTCAAGCCGTCCGACGTCAAAAGCCTGTTCGACGGCGGCTTCCTCACCGGCGGCCACCACAAGCGCTGGCTGGGCACGCCGGACAAGATCCCCTTCCTGGCCAAGCAGACGCGGCTGACCTTCGCGCGCTGCGGCGTCACGGATCCGCTGTCCCTCGAATCCTACAAGAAGCATGGCGGGTTGAACGGACTGACGAACGCGCTGGCACTGACGCCTGCCGACATCGTCGCCCAGGTTACCGAATCAGGCCTGCGCGGGCGCGGCGGCGCAGGCTTCCCGACCGGCATCAAGTGGAAAACGGTGCTCGATACCGCAGGCGACCGCAAATACATCGTCTGCAACGCCGACGAAGGCGATTCAGGCACCTTCGCCGACCGCATGATCATGGAGGGCGATCCGTTCGTGCTGATCGAAGGCATGACAATCGCCGGTATAGCCACGGGCGCGACCAAAGGCTTTGTCTATGTCCGCTCGGAATATCCGCATGCGGTGGCGGCGATGAACAAGGCCGTCGAGATCGCCCGCAAGGCCGGCGTTCTTGGCGCCAGCGTGCTGGGTTCGCCCTACGCTTTCGACATGGAGATCCGGGTCGGCGCCGGAGCCTATGTCTGCGGCGAGGAGACGGCGCTGCTCGATTCGCTCGAGGGCAAGCGCGGCATGGTGCGCGCAAAGCCGCCGCTGCCGGCGCATAAGGGGCTGTTCGGCAAGCCGACGGTGATCAACAACGTCATCAGCCTAGCCTCTGTGCCCATCATCATGGACAAGGGTGCGGCCTTCTACAAGGATTTCGGCATGGGCCGCTCGCGCGGCACGATCCCGATCCAGATCGCCGGCAACGTCAAATATGCCGGCCTGTTCGAAGCCGCTTTCGGTATGACGCTGGGCGAAATCATCGACGATATCGGCGGCGGTACGGCCACGGGACGTCCGGTCAAGGCGGTGCAGGTCGGCGGGCCGCTCGGCGCCTATTTCCCGCGCGCGCTGTTCGACACGCCGTTCGATTATGAAGCCTTCGCGGCAAAGGACGGGCTGATCGGCCATGCCGGCATCGTGGTGTTCGACGACACCGCCGATATGCTGAAACAGGCGCGCTTTGCCATGGAGTTCTGCGCCATCGAAAGCTGCGGCAAGTGCACGCCCTGCCGCATCGGCTCGACGCGCGGTGTCGAGACCATCGACAGAATAGTCGCGGGCATCGAGCCGGAGAAGAACCTCGCTCTGGTCACCGACCTCTGCAACACGATGAAGTTCGGTTCGCTCTGCGCGCTGGGCGGCTTCACGCCCTATCCCGTGATGAGCTCGATTACCCATTTCCCCGACGACTTCAAGCCAGCGCCCGTGCGCGTGGCTGCCGAATAGGAGCTGGCAGATGAACATCAAGGCCGACTTCCCCTCCCTCGTCGAAGAGATCGACTACGGAACCCCGCAATCGAAGGCGCAGAAGCAGGTCACGCTGAACGTCGACGGTCGCAGCATCACCGTGCCGGAAGGCACCTCGATCATGCGTGCCGCGATGGAAGGCGGGGTCGAGATCCCGAAGCTTTGCGCCACCGACATGCTGGACTCCTTCGGTTCGTGCCGTGTCTGCCTTGTCGAGATCGAAGGACGCGGCGGCACGCCGGCATCGTGCACGACGCCCGTCGGCGAAGGCATGATCGTGCGCACGCAGACCGAGCGGCTCGATGCCATTCGCCGCGGCGTCATGGAGCTCTACGTCTCCGATCATCCGACCGGCTGGAACGAACAGGCCGGAACCGGCGCGAGCGAGTTCGATGCGGTGGCGAAGTCGATCGGCCTGACCGAGAACCGCTACGGCATCGAAGGCCGCAACCACGTCAAGCCGGAAGGTGGCGTGGCGCCCGGCCATGGCTCGCTGGCGGTCGACTACATCGCCCGCGATGAATCCAACCCCTATTTCACCTATGATGCCTCGCAATGCATCGTCTGCTCGCGCTGCGTGCGGGCCTGCGAAGAGGTGCAGGGCACCTTCGCGCTGACCATCGAGGGACGAGGCTTCGAATCCCGGGTTTCGGCGGGGATGCACGAGGCGTTCATCGATTCGGAATGCGTGTCCTGCGGCGCCTGCGTGCAGGCCTGTCCGACCGATGCGCTGCGCGAGAAGACGGTGCTTGCCAAGGGCCTGCCGGAGCGCTCGGCTGTTACCACCTGCGCCTATTGCGGCGTCGGCTGCTCGTTCAAGGCCGAGGTGAAGGGTGACGAAGTCGTTCGCATGATGCCCTATAAGGAGGGGAAGGCGAACCACGGCCATTCCTGCGTCAAGGGCCGTTTCGCCTATGGCTACGCCACCCACAAGGACCGCATCCTGTCGCCGATGATCCGCGAAAAGGTCACCGACCCGTGGCGCGAAGTGAGCTGGGAAGAGGCGATCTCCCATACAGCGAAAGAATTCCGCCGCATCCAGTACCAGTACGGACGCACCGCGATCGGCGGCATCACCTCGTCGCGCTGCACCAACGAGGAAACCTACCTCGTCCAGAAGATGGTGCGGCAGGGTTTCCGCAACAACAATGTCGACACCTGCGCACGCGTCTGCCATTCGCCGACGGGCTACGGGCTCGGCCAGACCTATGGCACCTCGGCCGGCACGCAGGATTTCGATTCCGTCGACTTCACCGACGTCGCCGTCATCATCGGCGCCAATCCGGCTTCCGCTCACCCGGTGTTCGCCTCGCGGCTGAAGAAGCGGCTGCGCCAGGGCGCCAAGCTGATCGTGCTCGATCCGCGCCGCACCGAGATGGTCAAGTCGGCCCATATCGAAGCGGATTACCACCTGCCGCTGAAGCCCGGCACCAATGTGGCCGTGCTGACGGCGCTGGCGCATGTCATCGTCACCGAGGGCCTGTTCGACGAAGCCTTCATCCGCGAACGCTGCGACTGGACGGAGTTCCAGGATTGGGCATCGTTCGTCGCCTTGCCGGAAAACAGCCCCGAAACCGTCGGCAAATTGTCCGGCGTCGATCCAGAGCTGATCCGGGGCGCTGCACGGCTCTACGCCACCGGCGGCAACGGCGCGATCTATTACGGCCTCGGCGTGACGGAACACAGCCAGGGCTCGACCACTGTGATGGCAATCGCCAATCTCGCCATGGCCACCGGCAATATCGGCCGGCCCGGCGTCGGCGTGAACCCACTGCGCGGCCAGAACAACGTGCAGGGCTCCTGCGACATGGGCTCCTTCCCGCACGAACTGCCGGGCTATCGCCACATCTCCGGCGAAGCCGTGCGCGATATCTATGAGACCTTGTGGGGCGTGAAGCTGGACGACGAACCCGGCCTGCGCATCCCCAACATGCTGGATGCCGCCGTCGACGGCAGCTTCAAGGGCATCTACATCCAGGGGGAGGACATTCTGCAGTCCGATCCCGACACCAAGCATGTCGCCGCCGGCCTTGCCGCGATGGAATGCGTCGTCGTGCATGACCTCTTCCTCAACGAGACGGCGAACTACGCGCATGTCTTCCTGCCGGGCTCGACCTTCCTGGAGAAGGACGGCACCTTCACCAACGCCGAGCGCCGCATCAACATGGTGCGCAAGGTTCTTGAGCCGAAGGCGCGCTACGCCGATTGGGAGGCGACGCAGGAGCTTGCCCGCGCGATCGGGCTGGACTGGAATTATCAGCATCCCTCCGAGATCATGGACGAGATCGCGATGACCACGCCGAGCTTCGCCGGCGTCTCCTTCGAGTTGCTCGACCGTGTCGGATCCGTGCAATGGCCCTGCAACGAGAAGGCGCCGCTCGGCACCCCGATCATGCATATTGACGGGTTCGTGCGCGGCAAGGGCAAGTTCATCCGGACCGAATATGTGGCGACGGACGAAAGGACGGGACCGCGCTTCCCGCTGCTGCTCACCACCGGCCGCATCCTGTCACAGTACAATGTCGGCGCGCAGACCAGGCGCACCGACAACAGCATGTGGCACTCGGAGGACCGGCTGGAGATCCATCCGCACGATGCCGAGAACCGCGGTTTGCGCGACGGCGACTGGGTCCGGCTGACCAGCCGATCGGGCGAGACGACGCTGCGCGCGCTGATCACCGACCGGGTGTCGCCCGGCGTGGTCTACACGACGTTCCATCATCCGGACACGCAGGCCAACGTCATCACCACCGACTTCTCCGACTGGGCGACCAATTGTCCGGAATACAAGGTGACGGCGGTGCAGGTCGGCGCCTCCAACGGACCGTCGGAATGGCAGCGCGACTATGACGAGCAAGCCAAGCAGAGCCGGCGCATCGCGTCTTTGCAGGCGGCGGAGTAGTCTTGAGCGCGCGCCGCAAAGCCACGACGCAGGTATCGCGGCTGGCGCACCGCGCGGTTGGGACGACGGCTGCCAACCGGATGGTGCCGGAAGAGACGCCGGTGGCGTTCTCCTTTGCCGGCACCACGCATGCGGTGATGATGGCAAGCCCGGTGGATTTCGAGGATTTCGCGCTTGGCTTCTCGCTGACCGAAGGCATTGTGGCTGCGCCGGAAGAGATCGAAGCGATCGAGGTCGAGGACCATGGCGCCGGCATCGACATTCAGATCCGGCTGAAGGACCGAGCCAACACACGTTTCGAAGCGCGGCGGCGAAGGCTCGCCGGCCCGGTCGGCTGCGGGCTTTGCGGCATCGAATCGATCGAGGAAGCAATGCGCGCGGTCGATGCGGTTGGTGCCTCAAGCCTTACGCTTGATGCCGACGACATCGCCCGTTCGGTCAAGCTTTTGTCCAAAGTGCAGCCGCTGCACACCGAGACCGGAGCGGTACACGCCGCCGGTTTCTATATGCCTGGCAAGGGCATCGTCATGGCGCGCGAAGATGTCGGCCGTCACAATGCGCTCGACAAGCTGGCCGGCGCGCTGGCCAGGGCCGGCATCGATGGCGCATCCGGTGCCGTCGTGGTGACATCCAGGGTGTCGGTCGAAATGGTGCAGAAGACGGCTTCCATCGGCTCGGCCTTCATCATCGCCGTCTCGGCGCCGACCGCCCTTGCCATCCGCACGGCGCAAGAGGCCGGCATGACGCTGGTGGCGCTGGTTCGCGGCGACGATTTTGATATTTTCACCCACCCCGACCGGGTGGTTTGCGGAGTTGCCAAGCATGTCGCATGACGAAGAACACATTATGAGCACCGCCGAGAAGCTGGTGCGCATGGCAAACCAGATCGCCGATTTCTTCCATTCCAAGCCGCGCGAGGAAGGCATTGCCGGCGTCGCCGAGCACATCAACAAGTTCTGGGAGCCGAGGATGCGGCGGCAGTTCTTCGAAATGCTGGACGACGGCACCGGGAACTTCAACGAGTTGGTGGTGGCCGCCTCCGCCAGGATCAGGCGGCCGATCACGCCGGCTGCGGCCGACCTCAAACTCGGACTCGAGCCCTCCCCTGCCGACGTCGCCGCCTCGCAGGAATAATCGCCAAGCCGCGCCGGCTTACATTCGCCATCGCTAAAGTTTAAGCTGCCGCATCCGCGCTGTTCTGCTATGGTTTGACGACCAGAAATCGTCAGGCCGGGGTGGAAATCTCGTGAGGCCGATCGAGACGCGATACGCCCGTAGCGGCGATATGAGGATCGCCTATCAGGTGGTCGGGCAGGGATCGCTCGATCTGGTCTTCGTGCCGGGCTTCATTTCCAACCTCGACCTGCACTGGGAAGACGAGGGCTATACCAGGCTCTTGAAGCGGCTTTCGGCATTCTCGCGGCTGATCCTGTTCGACAAACGCGGCACGGGTCTGTCCGACCGCGTCGACGCGCATAACCTGCCCAGTCTCGAAACGCGGATGGACGATGTGCGCGCGGTTATGGACGCCGCCGGCAGCGGCCGTGCAGCCCTGCTCGGCTCCTCCGAAGGCGCGCCGATGGCGATGCTGTTCGCCGCCACCTATCCGGAGCGGACGCGGGCGCTGGCGCTCTATGGCGGCTATGCGCATTTCCACAAATGGGTGATGTCGCCCGAACGCCTCGACGCTTTCATCGAGATGGCGGAGACAGCCTGGGGCACCGGCGCCACTCTGCCCCATTTCGCGCCGAGCCGGGTCGACGACGCGCATTTCGCCCAGTGGTGGGCACGTTTCGAACGATTGTCGGCGAGCCCGACGGCGGCGGCGGCGCTGGCGCGCATGAACGCCGACGTCGACATCCGCCACATCCTGAACGTGATCAGCGCGCCGACGCTTGTGATTCATCGCCGCAACGATGCGCGGGTCGACCCCGATGCCAGCCGCTTCCTTGCACAGAAGATCCCCGGCGCCCGGCTGGTCGAGATTCCCGGACGCGACCATCCGATCTGGACCGGCGATGTCGACGGGGTGGCCGACCTGATCGAGGAATTCCTGACCGGCGAGCGCGCCGTAGGCGAAGTGGACCGCGTGCTGGCGGCACTTCTGGTGACACGCATCTACGATACGGCGCGGCTCGGCGACCGCATGTGGAGCGAACGCAGCCAACGTTTCCAGGAAACCTGGCGGCTGCTGGTCGGACGCCATGGTGGGCGCTCCGTGGGCCTGCATGGCGAGTTGATGATTTCGCGCTTCGACGGCCCGGCACGCGCCATACGCTGCGCGGCAGCCCTGCGCGAGGCGGCGCAGGAAATCGGCGTGGCAAGCGCGCAAGGGGCGCATGTCGGCGAGATCGAAATGCGCGGTCCGCCCGTCGGGATGACGGCGCGGGTGGCGATGCAACTGGCCGCCCATGCCGGCCGCGGCGACATTATCGCGTCGCGTCTGATCGCCGATCTGGCGGCTGGGTCGGGCCTGCATTTCACCGACGCCGGGCGCATCAGCGTCGACGAGTTGGAGGAGCCGCTGGCGCTGGTCCATGCGACGTCCGAACAGCATCTGGAACCCGCCTGCCGGCCCAAACCCAGGGTTGCCGAGCCGGCCGCATTGACGGCGCGCGAAGGCGAGGTGGTGAGCCTCGTCGCCGACGGCAAGAGCAATGCCGCGATCGCCGCCGAATTGAGGCTGAGCGAACACACGGTCAAGCGCCATGTCGCCAACATACTGCTCAAGCTGGACCTGCCGTCGCGGGCGGCGGCGGCGGCGTTTTCGGCCAGGCACCCTGGCCCGCACGGGCCATGAGAGCCATGGCGCTTTCGGGCGAAGCGGCCATGGGCGGGTCAGCGCTATCAATTCTCTCCATGCAGGCCAGGCGGATGTCGTCGGGAAAGGTGCTGCGAACGGAGGAGGAAATGCTGACGTCGAACCAAACACTCAAATCGCTTGCGATAGCGGCAGGGCGCCAGCGATGAGGAGATCAAGGAGGCGGTGGCGATGTCCGCGATCGTGCGCCACTGGCCGACGATGCTCAACGGCAGCCAGGTCGATCTGACGACCTTCAAGGAGCAGGCCGACGACGTGTTCGCGGCCGTCAAGGCGAAGTCGCAGTAACAACCACTGCCCGGCGACGAGCGCCGGGCAGCCCTTCGACCATCAACCGCCCGGTCGCAAGACGGGCCAATGGAGGATGACATGCTGACCAAGACCCAAACAGTGGATGGCGCATCGATCAAGAAGGCCATCGAAACCCGTGACGGCAAGATGCTGTCGAGCTTCTATGCCGACGACGCGCTGGTGCGGGTGATCGACCGCAACAACCCGCCGAGCAAGCCGCGCGAGATCCGCGGACGCGCGGCGATCACCACATTCTGGGACGACATCTGCAGCCGGGCGATGACCCACAAGGTCGACACCACCATCGCCGACGGCGACAGCCTCGCCTTCACCCAGGCCTGCGCCTATCCGGACGGGACCAAGGTGTTCTGCGCGGCGATGCTGGAGTTGAAGGACGGGCGGATCGCAAGGCAAACCGTCGTCCAGGCCTGGGACGAGTAGATCAACGGCCGGTGGATAACCGCGGCCTGGGCCGCAAACCTCGAGGAGAAGACGATGTTCAGCGCCAGATGGCAGATCGACGCCAAGTTCGGACACAAGCAGACCGTGCTCGACCTG
This sequence comes from Mesorhizobium sp. M7A.F.Ca.ET.027.02.1.1, assembly GCF_004022985.1. Classification (NCBI taxonomy): domain Bacteria; kingdom Pseudomonadati; phylum Pseudomonadota; class Alphaproteobacteria; order Hyphomicrobiales; family Phyllobacteriaceae; genus Mesorhizobium; species Mesorhizobium sp. M7A.F.Ca.ET.027.02.1.1. The sequence goes on from NZ_RZOL01000055.1 coordinate 12,844, forward strand.
TTGAAGAAATGGGAACGCGAGATCGGCTCGCAGGTCGGCATCGACGAGCTGGAATTCCAGATCATGACCGGTTCGATCGGCGCGCGGGAGGCGACGGTCGAGTCCCATCACCAGGTCGAAAGCCTGGCCCAGCTGGAGGCGTTCTTCGCCAAGATCGGCAAGATCGACGCGCATGCCAAATGGGGCAAGGAGATCGAGCCCTATGTCGTGTCGGGCACCAGCCTGTGGAATATTTACCGCATTGTGGAGTAGTGATTCTCCTCCTCGTTTCACGGGGAGAAGATGCCGGCAGGCAGATGAGGGGCGGAGCCCGCTTTGCCAGCGACGCGCTGCTCCTCATCCGGCCCTTCGGGCCACCTTCTCCCGTAAAACGGGGAGAAGGGAAGGCGCTAGCTGTGAGCCACCATCACATGGCGCACGGCGGTGTAGTCTTCCAGCGCGTAGAGCGACATGTCCTTGCCGTAGCCGGACTGTTTCAGCCCGCCATGCGGCATCTCGTTGGTCAGCATGAAATGCGTGTTGATCCAGGTGCAGCCATATTGCAGGCGGGCGGCCGTCGCCATGGCGCGCGAGACATCCTTGGTCCATACCGATGACGCCAGGCCGTAGTCGCTGTCATTGGCCCAGTTCACCGCCTCGTCGACCTCCGAAAAACGGGTAACCGAGACGACCGGGCCGAACACTTCGCGGCGCACGATCTCGTCTTCCTGCAGCGCGCCGGAAACCACGGTCGGCTGGTAGTAGAAGCCGGAACCCTCGCCCGGCTTGCCGCCGGTGGTGATCTCGATGTGCTTCAGTTCCGAGGCCCGCTCGACGAAGCTCGACACGCGGTCGCGCTGGCGGCGGGAGATGAGCGGGCCGATCTCGTTTTCAGTGTCGTCGGGACGGTTGTACTTGATGGTCGAGACGGCCGAGGAGAGATCGGCGACGAGTTTGTCGTAAATCTTCTTGCCGGCGTAGATGCGGCAGGCGGCGGTACAGTCCTGGCCGGCATTGTAATAGCCGAAGGCGCGCAGGCCGTTGACCACGGCGCCAAGATCGGCGTCGTCGAAGACGATGACCGGTGCCTTGCCGCCGAGTTCGAGATGCGTGCGCTTGACCGACTTGGCGGCGGCCTGCAGCACCTTCTTGCCGGTGGCGACGTCGCCGGTGATCGAGATCATGTTGACCTTGGGATGGTTGATCAGCGTGTTGCCGACGCTGTCGCCGCGGCCGAGGACGACATTGACCACGCCTTCCGGCAGGATTTCCGCAAGTATCTTGGCAAGCTTCAGCGCCGTCAGCGGTGTCTGCTCGGATGGTTTGAAGACGACGGTATTGCCGCCGGCGATCGCCGGCGCCAGCTTCCAGGCCATCATCATCAGCGGGTAGTTCCACGGCGCGATGGAGGCGACGATGCCGATCGGATCGCGCCGGACCATGGAAGTGTGGCCGGGCAGATATTCGCCGGCGACGACGCCGGGCATCGAGCGAACGGCGCCGGCGAAGAAGCGGTAGCAGTCGACGATCGCCGGGATTTCGTCATTGAGCACAGCGTTGATCGGCTTGCCGCAGTTGAGCGCCTCGAGCGTGGCGAACTCCTTCGCGTCGGCTTCGATGCGGTCGGCGATCTTCAGCAAATAGCCGGAGCGCTGCGCCGGCGTGGTGCGCGACCACAAGACGAATGCCTGTTCGGCGGCGGTGACCGCCGCCTCGATCTGCGCCTGGCTGGCCTCGGGCAGGTTGAGGATGGTCGCCCCGGTCTTTGGGTTGAGGATCGGCTCCTCGGTTTCAGTGCCCTTCTCGAATTTCGAGCCGATCAGCATCTGGGTGTCCATTGGATTCTCCCTTAACAGGAGCGAGTAGCGAGTAGCTGAAAGCGAGCAGGGTTGACCGTCGATGATCCCTACTCGCTGTTCGCTACTCCCTATTCGCTGTTTTTCATTTCCCACTTCCGGCGATCTGGTCGCCGTCACGGGTGAGGTAATAGGCGGCAAGGATCGGCAGCAGCGTCACCAGCATGACGACCATGGCGACGACATTGGTGACCGGGCGCTGGCGCGGACGGATCAGCTCTTCCAGCATCCAGATCGGCAGCGTCTGCTGCTGGCCGGCTGTGAAGGTGGTGACGATGACCTCGTCGAAGGACAAAGCGAAAGCCAGCATGCCGCCGGCAAGCAGTGCCGTGGCGATGTTGGGCAGCACGACATGGCGAAAAGTCTGAAAACCGTCGGCGCCGAGATCCATCGAGGCCTCGATCATCGATCCGGAGGTGCGGCGGAAGCGGGCGACGGCGTTGTTGTAGACGACCACCACGCAGAAGGTGGCGTGGCCGAGCACGATCGTCCAGAACGAGAACGGGATATCGGCGAGCGAAAAGGCCGAGCGCAGCGCGATGCCGGTGATGATGCCGGGCAGCGCGATCGGCAGGATGACCAGCAGCGAGATGGTTTCGCGGCCGAAGAATTTTGTCCGCGACACCGCCGCCGAACAGAGCGTTCCGAGGACCAAAGCAATCGCAGTCGAGATCGAGGCAACCCTGACCGATAGCGACAGCGCCTGCCAGACATCCGGCCGGTTCCAGGTCACGGCGAACCATTGCGTCGTCAGCCCTGGCGGCGGCCAGACGAAGCTCTTCTCCTCGGTGGTGAAGGCGTAGACGAAGATCAGCAGGATCGGCAGATGCAGGAACAGCAGGCCGCAGGCGGCGGCTATCTTCAGGCCGAGCGGAGCCGACTGGGAACCATCAGAGCGCATCGAAGGCCCCCATGCGCTTGGCGCCCCAGAGGTAGAAGCCCATGATGACGATCGGCACCACGGTGAAGGCGGCGGCGAGCGGGATGTTGCCGGCGGTGCCTTGCTGCGAATAGACGGCTTGGCCGATGAACAGCCGCGAGGTGCCGATAATCTGCGGGATGATATAGTCGCCGAGCGTCAGCGAGAAGGTGAAGATCGACCCGGCGACGATGCCCGGCAGGGCCAGCGGGAACAGCACGTTGCGGAAAGTCTGCCCCGGAGAGGCGCCGAGGTCGGACGAGGCCTCGACCAGATTGCCCGGCACGCGCTCCAGCGCCGCCTGTACCGGCAGGATCATGAACGGCAGCCAGACATAGACGAAGACGATGAAGGTGCCGGTGAACGATACCGACAGCGAATTGCCGCCGACGATCGGCAGCGACAGCCAGGCGTCGAGAACCCCCAACAAATGCAGCTTGGCGAGGAGCCAGGTGAGGATGCCCTCCTTGGCCAGGATCAGCTTCCAGGCGTAGATCTTGACCAGATAGCTCGACCACAGCGGCAGCATGATGCCGAGATAGAACAAGGCCTTCCAGCGGCCGCGCGCATAACGTGCCGCGTAATAGGCGATGGGGAAAGCGATGACGGCCGAGGCCAGCGTGACCAAGGCCGCCATCGTCACCGTGCGCAGGATGATGTCGAGATTGGCGGCCTGGAACAGGTCGCCATAGGTCTTGAGCGTGAACTCACGGTTGATAAGGCCGGAAAACTCGTCGATGGAGAAAAAGCTCTGCGCCAGGAGCGCAAACAGCGAGCCAATATAGACGATACCCAGCCACAGAACCGGAGGCAGCAGCATGAGCAGCAGCAGGACCTTCGGCTTGCGCCAGAAAAGGTCCGATAGCGCGCCGCGCAAGCCGCCGCTGCCGGGCAGGATGGCGGGCGCTGTTGCACGCATCATGGCGGCGTCGAGGCTCATGCCGGCTCGTCCATCAGATGCAGGTGCTCGCGGTTGAAGGTGAGCACCACCGCCTCGCCTTCCCCAGGCAAGGCCGTGCCGGCGGGCACGATGGCGTGCAGCCGCAGCCCGTCGGCGTCGAGCGCCAGCCTGGTGGTGGCGCCGAGATAGTTGGTCGAGACGAGGCGGGCGGATACGCCTTCGCCACTTGTGCCCGCGCTGGCCGCGCGGCCGACACGAATGGATTCAGGGCGCAGGCTGCCCCAGCGATGCTGGCCGGAATAGCGCTGGACGAAATCCGGCGGCAGCACGTTGGAGGAGCCGACGAAATCGGCGACGAAGCGCGTCTTCGGTCGCTGGTAGATATCTTCCGGCGTGCCGACCTGCATGATCTTGCCATCGTTGAAGACGGCGACGCGGTCGGCCATCGACAGCGCCTCGCCCTGGTCGTGGGTGACGAAGACAAAGGTGATGCCGAGCGCCTTCTGCAGCGACTTCAACTCCTCCTGCATGTTCTCGCGCAATTTGAGGTCGAGCGCGCCGAGCGGCTCGTCGAGCAACAGCACCTTTGGCTGGTTGACCAGCGCACGGGCGAGTGCCACGCGCTGGCGCTGGCCGCCGGAAAGCTGGCCGGGGCGGCGGGCGCCATAGCCGGGCAGCCGCACCAGTGACAGCGCTTCTTCCGCCGCCTTGTGCCGCTGAGCCTTGCCGACACCCTTGACCATCAGCCCGTAGGCGACGTTGTCGAGCACGTTCAGATGCGGGAACAGCGCATAGTCCTGGAACACGGTGTTGACGTTGCGGCGATAGGGCGGAACGCCCTCGGCGCGTTCGCCGAAGATCGAGATCGAGCCCGATGTCGGCTGCTCGAAGCCGGCGATGAGGCGCAGGCAGGTGGTCTTGCCGGAACCTGACGGGCCGAGCATGGCGAAGAATTCGCCCGGCACGATGTCGAGATCGACCGCGTCGACGGCGCGCACGCTGCCGAAATGGCGCGAGGCTTTCTGGAAGGAGACGGCGGAGGTCATGGGCTGTCCTGATCTGTCAGGCAAATCAATTCGGGCTGCGGTGCAGCGTTCTTCTAGCGGGCGTTTGCGCTGCCCCTCATCCGCCTGCCGGCACCTTCTCCCCGTACAGTGACGGGGAGAAGGGAAGCACTCCAAGGCCGGTGACCCCCCTCTCCCCGCTTCTTCACGGGGAGAGGGTAAGGTGAGGGGCGGCGCTGCACTCTCAGGCGAAGCGCGGAATCACCTTCCGCCGATGACGCCGATATAGTCCGACACCCAGCGGTAGTACGGCACGCATTGGTCGTTCTGGGTGGCGCATTTCGACACCGGGGTCTTCCAGAACTTGATCTTGTCGAAGTTCTCGTAGCCGTTGGTCTTGCAGCCCTCGTCGGTCAAAAGCTCATTGCCCTTGCAGGCGGCGGGCACCACGGGCAGCGAACCGAACCAGGCCGAGACGTCGCCCTGCACCTTGGGCGACAGCGAATGTTCCATCCACATATAGGCGCAGTTGGGGTTGGCCGAATCGGCTTCCATCATCGTGGTGTCGGCCCAACCGGTCGCGCCCTCCTCCGGAATGGTGGACGCTATCGGCTTCTTGGCGGCGACCAGCGTGTTGACCTGGAAAGGCCACGAGCCGGAAGCGACGACGCCCTCGTTCTGGAAATCGTCGACCTGGATGGCGGCGTCATGCCAGTAGCGGCCGACCAGCGTGCGCTGGACGCGCAGCAGGTCGAGTGCCGCCTTGTACTGGTCCTCGTTCAGTTCGTAGGGATCCTTGATGCCGAGTTCCGGCTTGTGGAACATCAGATAGTTGGCGGCGTCCGCGACGTGGATCGGCCCGTCATAGGCCTGGACGCGGCCCTTGTTGGACTTGCCGTCCGGCAGCTTCATTTCCTCGAAGACCACATTCCAGCTCTTGGGAGCTTCCTTGAACACGTCGGTGTTGTACATCAGGACGTTGGGACCCCACTGGTAGGGAACGCCGTAGTGGGCGCCGCCAACGGTGAACCACGGCGCGTCCTTGAGGCGCTCGTCGACCGTTTTCCAGCTCGGGATGAGATCGGTGTTGATCGGCTGCACACGCTTGCCGGCAACGAGGCGCAGCGAAGCATCGCCCGAAGCCGTGACGAGGTCGAAGCCACCCTCATTCATCAGCGAGACCATCTCGTCGGAGGTATTGGCGGTCTTGACGTTGACCTTGCAGCCGGTCTCCTTCTCGAAGGAGGTCACCCAGTCATAGCCCTTGTCGGTTTCGCCGCGCTCGATGTAGCCCGGCCAGGCAACGATGTTGACCTGGCCCTCGCCCTTGCCAAGTTCCTTGACCTGGGCGACGGCCTGACCGGAAAAGGTCAGCGCGACCGTCAGAGCAGTGCATGACTTCAGGAATGAATTCATTGTCGATCTCCCATTTAGGCGCCTGGCCCCGAAGGCCGGTTTCGGTCTTCGCTAGGGGTCACGCGCGGACTGAAAACTGTCAGTTCGTCCGTTGGGCTTGATGCCGCTCTGATGGCGGCTTTGGTCCCTGAACCGAAAGTGCTTTGAAAATTCCGGTTTCGCAAATTCATTTATCAGAAGGGCGATATCGGTTTTTCCGATAGGTTGGCAGCCGATCTCTCAGGGACGCTGGCGAACCGTCCGTTGCGACTGGGCAAGGCCGATGAAATCGCGCGCGGCCTGCGGTAGACCGGAGCCGCGCCGCCAGACCATGCCCACCTGGACCACCGGCAAGGAGCCGGAAATATCGCGCGATTCGATGCGGTCGCCTTCCAGCGACCAGGGCCGGTAGACGAGGTCGGGCAGCAGCGCCACGCCGGCGCCGGTGGCGACCAGACTGCGCACGGCCTCCACGGAACGGGTGCGGAAGGCGACATGCGGCTTGGCGCCGATCGCCGTCAGCAGCTTGCCGGTATTCTCCTCGATCTCGTCGACGGTCAGCATGATCAGCGTTTCGGAGGCAATGTCGCCAATGCTGATGATGTCGGCGCCGACGAGCGGATGACCGAGCGGCAGCCACAGCCGATAGGCCGAGACTTCGAGGATTTCCGACTGCAACGCGGTGCGGTCGCGCAAATTGGAGGTGACCATGACGGCAATGTCGAGCTTGCCGCCAATCAGGAGGTGTTCGAGATAATCGCCATTGTCCTCGATGGCAGAGACCTCGACGCCGGGATAGGCGCGGCGGTAGCGGGCGAGCAGATCCGACAGCACATAACCGGCGACCAGCGAGGTGACGCCGAGCTGCAGCCGGCCGGCCGCCACCGCCTGCTCGCCGGAGAAAGAGCGGCGCGCGTCGGAAACGTCCGCGAGGATCTTCGTCGCGTGGCGCAGGAACTGGTGGCCCTTGTGGGTGATGTTGAGGCCACGCGGATGGCGCTCGAACAGTTCGACGCCGAGATCGCTTTCGAGCTCCTTGATCGCTTCGGTGACCGACGATTGCGAGATCGACAGGTTCTGCGCGGCGCCCGAGACCGTGCCTTGCTCGGCGACGGCGATGAAGAACTGCAGCTGGCGGATGGTGAAAGCCATGGCCGGACTAAACACGGCGGAGGCGATGCTGGGAAGTGGCCACCGGCGAACACTTGACGGCTTCGCCAATCGTAACTAACTAAGTTACATGAAGCGCAACAGCCGACTGTCCTCGACCTTGCACATTCTCGTCCACATGGCCGAGAAGCCCGAACAGGCGTTGACCTCCGAGCAGCTTGCCACCTTCATCCACACCAATCCGGTTGTGGTCCGCCGCACCATCGCAGGCTTGCGCGACGCCGGCATCGTCACCTCGTCACGCGGGCACGGTGGCGGCTGGCTGCTCGGGCGGGCGCCCGAGAAAATCTCCCTGGCCGAGATCAGCGCAGCGCTTGGCGAGACGCTGCTGCCGTTCAGCACCGAACCGGAAAGCCCCGGCTGCCTCGTCGAGCAGGCGGTGATCGCCGTGCTCGACGATTTTCGCATCGCCGCCGAAAGGCTGTTGGCGGAGAAGCTGAGCCGCATCACGCTGGCCGACCTGACCGCCGATTTCCGCCGCCGTTTTGACCTCACTGGAGTCTCCAGCCATGCAGTATGATCTTGCCGCCGTGGGCGGCAGCTTTGCCGGCCTGTCCGCCGCCATCCAGGTGGCGCGGGCAGGACGCAAGGTGCTGGTGATCGAGCCGGCCAGCCGCGCAACCGCTTTGCCGAGCATTCGCACGGCTTCCTCGGCCAGGACGGACGCGCGCCTGGCGCAATCCTGGCTGACGCAAGACGACAGCTGCTGGCCTACCCGACAACCAGGGTTGTCGACGGGCGCGCCGACAAGGCCGTTGCCGCCGGCAACAGCGATTTCGAAATCACCACCGATGGCGACGAGACATTCGGTGCCGCACGATTGGTGCTGGCCACCGGGGTGCGCGATATCCTGCCCGAGGTTGCCGGTCTTGCCGAGCTCTGGGGCAGGAGCGTGCTGCACTGCCCCTATTGCCACGGCTACGAGATTTCCGGCGGGCCGCTCGGCGTGCTCGCAACCGGCCCGATGTCCCTGCATCAGGCACAGCTGATCGCCGATTGGGGCGATGTCACACTGTTCGGCAATGGCCTGTTCGAACCCGACACAGATCAGATGCGCGCGTTGGAGAGCCGAAAGGTGCGGTTTGAGCCCACCAGCGTTGCCGAGCTAAGGGAAGACGGCTCCGGCGGGTTGATCGTCCACCTCGACGATAGCCGAAAGGCCGGCGTCAGGGCGATGTTCACCGCTCCGCGCAACATCATGGCCAGCCCGCTGGCCGAACAGCTCGGCTGCGGCTTCTCCGAAGGCCTCCTCGGCCCGGTGATATCAGTCGATGACAGGCAGCAGACGACCGTGCCCGGCGTCTACGCCGCCGGCGACGCGGCACGCTCGATGCACAATATTGCCTTTGCGGTATCGGGTGGCACTTTTGCGGGCGTCTGCGCCCACCAGTCGCTGGTGTTCGGCTAGAACCCGGCTTCCTCGCCGGCGATGCTGACCCGCGCGCCGGCCTGGGCCAGGGCGGCAGCCAGGTCGTGCGGCGGCGAGCGGTCGGTGGCGAGTTCGGAAAAGCTGTCGAAGCCGCAGACCTGGACCAGACCAAGACGGCCGAATTTCGAGTGATCGGTGATGACGAGGGACCGCTGGCCGCGCGACAGCACCATGCGGGCGAACTCGGCCTCATCCAGATCAAAATCCATGACGCCCATCACCGCGTCGACGCCGCCGGTGGAAATGATGGCGTGGCTGACCGAAAAACGACTGACAAAATCGATTGCCGAGGCGCCGAAAGCAGCGCCGGAATCGCTGCGCAGCTCGCCGCCCGCCATATAGACCTTGTTGCCGTTGATGGTGGCCAGGGTGCGGGCAATATCCGAGGAATTGGTGACGACCGTCAGGCGCCGGTGGCCGAGCAGTTCACGCGCAAGGAACGAGGTCGTCGTGCCGGTGTCGAGCATGATCGATTCGCCGTCGCGTATGGTGGCGGCGACCATGCGGGCAATGACGCGCTTGGCGTCGGCGTTCTCACGCATGCGCCGTTCGAACGGCGCTTCGCCGATCATCGACGGCAGGCCGATGGCGCCATGCATCTTGAGGACAGAGCCATCACCAGTCAGGGGCTTGACGTCGCGGCGCACCGTCTCCAGCGACACGCCCAGCCGGTCGGCCAGGCTGGCGATGGTGACGGTGCCCTCTTCCTGCAGGAGCCGCAGGATCTCGCCGTGTCGTTTGGACTGGGCCATCTGGTTTCCCGAACTGATGCTCCTGACCGATTTTAAGGTAATTCAAGTGCTTTTAAAGGAACTACCTTACGCTTTCGGGCAAAATACCCAAAAAAAGTCACACCTTTTTATTGACAAGCGGGCAGCCCTGGCGTGAAATCGAAGACATCAACAGGCTTCAGATCTGCGACTGGGGGCAGAGCCGCAATTCAGCGATCAGGCCGTTTGGAACGTGCCTGTTCAAGGAATTTTCAGATCCGCGGGGGCGGATGCCGGGCTCAAAAACCTGGCCAAGGGGCTCGTCGGTGCGGTGCGGGATACCGATCCTGGCGTCCCGCACCGACGAGATCATTTACGTTTCTCCCGCCATCGTTGCGCTGTTCACGGCGCCTTGTCGAAGCCCAGCAAACCAGGGATGTTCCGTGACCGCCGAAGATCGCATCCGCGCCCTGCCCTGCTGGACCGGTAGCATCGAGATCGCACCGCTGCCCGGCGGCCTGAGCAACGCGAATTATGTGGTCAAGGACGCGGCCGGACGACATGTCGTGCGCTTCGGCAAGGACTATCCGTTCCACCATGTCTTTCGCGAGCGCGAGGTTATGACCGCGCGGGCGGCGCATGCCGCCGGTTTCGCGCCAGCCGTCCGCCATGCCGAACCGGGCATACTGGTGACGGAATTTCTCGGTGCGAAAACCTATCTGGCGGAAGACGTGCGCGCCAATCTCGGCCGGGTCGCGGCCCTGATGCGCGCCTTCCACCGGGAGATGCCCAATCACGTCTCGGGCGCCGGCTTCATGTTCTGGGTGTTCCATGTCATTCGCGACTATGCGCGCACGCTTGAAGAAGGCGGCAGCCGCAAGCGCATCGACTTGCCGCGCCTTTTGACACTGGCCGACGAACTGGAGCGCGCGCAGAAACTGCTGCCGATCGTCTTTGGCCATAATGACCTGTTGCCGGCCAATATTCTCGACGACGGCAACAGACTATGGCTGATCGACTTCGAATATGCCGGCTTCAACACGGCGATGTTCGACCTCGCAGGCGCCGCCTCCAACGCCGGCATGAGCGACGAGGAATCCTTTGCCTTCCTGACCGCCTACTTCATGAAGGAACCGGACGAGGCGATCCGCCGTTCGCACGCGGCCATGCAATGCGCCTCGCTGCTGCGCGAGGCGATGTGGAGCATGGTCTCCGAGCTCTATCTCGACGCGCCGGGCATCGACTACGTCGCCTACACCGAGGAAAACCTCGCCCGGCTCGACGCGGCACTGGAAAACTACCGGACAAAATACGGGATACAGAAATCATGACATTGCCGAGCCAGGCCGCCATCGTCGTCATCGGCGGCGGCATCATCGGCTGTTCGACGGCCTATCATCTTGCGC
>NZ_RZOL01000560.1:0-3082 GCF_004022985.1 Mesorhizobium sp. M7A.F.Ca.ET.027.02.1.1
GCCTCACTCATGCGGTAGAGCTCGCGGAACTGGCCGTCGCGCATGCGGTAGCTGGCGCTGCCGGAGGAGGGCAGCAGCCGCGTCGACAGGCAGTTGAGCAATGTCGTCTTGCCGGAGCCGGACTCGCCGACCACAGCCAGGACTTCGCCCGGCCACAGGTCGAAGGAGACGTTGTCGCAGCCGACGCGCGAGCCGTAGAATTTGGAGAGCGCCGAGACGCGCAGCAGCGGTTCGTCGGTCATTGCGCCGGCTCCATTTTTTCCGAGGCAAGATGGTTTTCCGGGGCAAGGTGGCCGTGATAGCCGTCCGCCCGCCGCTTCTCGCAATGATCCGTGTCGGAGCAGACGAACATGTGGCCGCCATGGTCGTCGAGGATGACCTCGTCGAGATAGACATTCTCGGCCGCGCACAGCGCGCAGGGCTGGTCGAAGGTCTGCACCTCGAACGGATGATCCTCGAAGTCGAGGCTGACCACTTCGGTGAAGGGCGGCACCGCATAGATGCGCTTTTCGCGCCCGGCGCCGAACAGCTGCAGCGCCGGCGAGCGGTGCATCTTGGGATTGTCGAATTTCGGCGTCGGCGACGGGTCCATCACATAGCGGCCCTCGACCTTGACCGGATAGGCATAGGTGGTGGCGATGCGGCCGTGTTTGGCGATGTCCTCGTAAAGTTTCACATGCATGAGGCCGTATTCTTCCAGCGCATGCATTTTCCGCGTTTCGGTCTCGCGGGGCTCGAGGAAGCGCAAGGGTTCCGGAATCGGCACCTGGTAGACCAGCACCTGGCCCGCCGTCAGCGGATGCTCGGGAATGCGGTGACGGGTCTGGATGATGGTGGCGCTGGCGGTGTCAGTCGTCACCGCGACGTTGGCGACCTTCTTGAAGAAGGCGCGGATCGAGACAGCATTGGTGGTGTCGTCAGCGCCTTGGTCGATGACCTTCAGCACGTCATCCGGGCCGATGATCGAAGCTGTGACCTGCACACCGCCTGTGCCCCAGCCATAGGGCATCGGCATTTCGCGCGAGGCGAACGGCACCTGATAGCCGGGAATAGCTATGCCCTTGAGGATCGCCCGGCGGATCATCCTCTTGGTCTGTTCGTCGAGATAGGCGAAGTTGTAGGTGGCGATGTCGGTCATGGCGATCACATCCACATTGTGCTATCGAATTGGCGTCCAGGACGCGAAAACAGGGGCGAAATCGGATGACCCAGACCGCTTGGCTGCATATCGGAATTCTGCTGCTGGCGTTCGTCGGCGTGATCGCCTTTATCCTCCGAAGAATGGTTTTTCCCGGAGCCAGGGAAGGCGCGCATGGCGGGAGCATTGGCATCGGCGGCGGCCACAGTGGCGGGCATGGCGACCATTCGCACGACAGCGGTGGCGGTGACGGCGGATCGGGCGACTAGGCTCATTCTGCCGCCTCCTTCTTGTCTTTCAGCATGTCGGCATTTTCGCGGGCGTCGTGTTCGGCGCGCATGCGGCGCACGAGGTCGAGTTCGGCCTGGAAATCGACATAGTGCGGCAGCTTCAGATGCTCGACGAAGCCGGTCGCCTGGACATTGTCGGAGTGTGAGATGACGAACTCCTCGTCCTGGGCAGCGGCGACGACATCCTCGCCGAGCTCCTTCGCGCGCAGCGCCCGGTCGCAGAGCGCCATCGCCATCGCCTTGCGCTCGCTCTGGCCGAAGACGAGGCCATAGCCGCGGGTGAACTGCGGCGGCGCCTTGGCCGAACCCTTGAACTGGTTGACCATCTGGCATTCGGTGACACGGACAGTGCCGAGCGGGACAGCGAAGGGCAGTTCGGGAACGTCGAGCTCGAGCTCGACCTCGCCGATGCGGATCTCGCCGACGAAGGGATGGTTGCGGGCATAGCCGCGCTGGGTGGAATAGCCGAGCGCCAGCAAAAACCCCTCATCGCCGCGCGACAGCGCCTGCAGCCGGATGTCGCGCGCCATTGGGAATTCCAGCGGCTCGCGGGTGATGTCGCCGGGGACATGGTCCTGCGGCATGTCGCCATCCGGTTCGATCAAGCCTTCGCGGGCGAGGATGGCCGAAACGCGCGGCATGGCTTGCGCTTCCGTCTCGCGCAGCAAGGGCTCGGCGACCTCGGCCCCCGCGGCAAGCTCGGGATCGAGCAGTCTGTGCGTGTAGTCGAAGGTGGGCCCGAGCAATTGGCCGCCGGGCAGATCCTTGTAGGTCGCCGACACACGTCGCTCGACCAGCATGGTGGCGGTGTCGATCGGCTTGGAGTAGCCGAAGCGTGGCAGCGTGGTGCGATAGGCGCGCACCAGGAAGATCGCCTCGATCATGTCGCCGCGCGCCTGGACGATGGCTAGGGCGGCCAGCTCCCGATCGTAGAGCGAGCCTTCGCTCATCACCCGGTCGACGCCGAGCGCCAGCTGCTCGACGATCTGGTCGAGGCGAAGCGCCGGCACCGAACGGTCGCCGCGCCGGCGGTCGGCAAGCAGGCTGTGGGCGTTGGCGATTGCGGCTTCGCCACCTTTTACCGCGACATACATCTTACGCCTCCATCGTCTTGATGCGCGTCGTGCGCGGCAGGCAGGCAATGCCGCCTGATGTGACGAGGATGATGTCGACGCCACGCGGAAAGCGCTTGATGTTCTGTTTCCACTGCTCGACGAAATGGCGCGGCATCTGTGCCGGCGCGATCGTGGCGCTGGTTTCGATGCCGGGACCTTCGAGCAACAGCGGCGTGCCGGAGACGAGATCGCCGACTTGCAGGATCAACGTGGTCGAACGGTCGGGATAGTCCTGCGTGCCCTGCGAAAAACCATCAAGCGACATCATCTCGGCCGGGGCCGCGATGAAGGCGAAATGCGCATCGGCCGGTGTGTTGGCCACGGGCGCGCCAGTGTGGAACCCAAGCCAGGATCTGATGGCGGTGGAAGCTTGCAGGGCCTGGTCGAGCCAGAGCGGGGTGTCGTTGTCGCACAGCGCCAGTGCGATGGCGCCGGCGGTCGCCGAGAGCGGCGCCGGCGGGCGGGCGAAGGCCGGCAGCGGCTGCACGCTGCCTGGCCGCGCCATTGCGTCCATGACGGCGCGGAACACGGTCTGGGCG
>NZ_RZOL01000561.1:0-3081 GCF_004022985.1 Mesorhizobium sp. M7A.F.Ca.ET.027.02.1.1
ATCTGAGCCTTCGTGTCGTAGGCGCGCACCATAGACTGTGCTTCCTGCAAAGCGGCAAGCAGCATTTTATCGGTATAGTCGCGCGGGCTGACTTGTTCCGGCATCGTTAAGTGTGATCGAAGGGAGCGAGTTAGGGGGCGCCATGGCCTGGACGGATTGTCGAAGCCGGCCGGCGATCTGCCAAACGTCATCACCGGCTCCGTTGGGGGTGGCGGAAAGATGATCTCGAATTTGCCTTCAATCGAGCGGTTGACCGTTCGGGGGACCCGGCGCGCACGCTGACGGTATCGAGAAAAGCGGCGACCAGCTTCATCGTGCCGGGCGTGAGTACAGACTTCCCCGGTGCGCGCAGCCAGTCGAGAACCGAACCATTGACCAGGAGCAGGAGCGCGCGCGCGGCCGTTTCGACGGACCACCCGGGTGCAAGGCCGTCTCGTCTGGCAGCTATGCCGATCACGGTCTCGAACAGCCTTTGCAGCGCAAGGTCTGCCTCTCTCTGGCGAGCCAGGGCAGGCAGCAATTCTTCGGAATAGTCGCAGCGCAGCCATAGGATCGTAAGGATGCGGGAACGCTCCGGGTCTTTCTCAAAAGCCCGCAGCCCCTCCTCGATCGCGTCCTTGAGTTCGGCCAGGGGATCAAGCTCGGGTTCGGCCGCCAGGCGAGCCTCCAGGCGTGCGCCCAACTCGTCGCTGGGCAGATTGGCCCGCCGCTCGAGTGCGATGAAGATCTCCTGCTTGTCCTTGAAATGCCAGTAAATGGCGCCGCGGGTCACCCCGGCGGCGCTGGCGATCTGCTCCAGGGTGGCACGCGTTACACCGCGTTCAAGGAAGACATCGATCGCTCCGGCCAGAACCGCTTCGCGGGTCCGTTCGGCCTCGGCTTTGGTGCGTCTCATCGTTCATCTCCTGTGGCAGAGCGCTTTTTTACATACATACGCGATTTAACCTCTTTACATACATACATGCATGAACGTATATAAGCAAGCCTGAATTGCCGCCACCTAAAACGTCCGTCGCGGCCGGTCGCTGCAACCCAAAGGGTGATCCATGAAAACCGTTGCCGTACTTGCCTCCCTAAGCCTGGCCTTGATTGTTTGCGTCGGCGCCTCGGCGCCAGCGGAGCCTGATATCCGCAACGTCCGCACTGTGACCGCGGTCGCGCGAGCAGACGGCGAGCCTGTTTCGCTCACGGGACATGTCCGCGCGCTTACCGAGGAAAGCGTTGCCTTCCGTATCGATGGCAGGGTCATCGCGCGACCGGCTGGCGTTGGGCAGGTGGTTCGGAGCGGAGATCTGATCGCCGAACTCGACCCGCAGCCGCAGCAGCACGCTTTGAGCGCCGCACAGGCGCAGAACCGGGCGGCCCAAGCCGCTTTCACGGAAGCGCAGAACAATCTGGGGCGCCAACAGAAGCTGTTCAGCGAAGGGTGGGTGACCAGAGCCCACCTTGACGCCGCCGAACGAGCCTTTCTCAGCGCAAAAGCCCAGGTGGACGCGTCGTTGGCCGAACTGCACTCGGCCGAGGACCAGCTCGGCTATACGAGACTGCTCGCAAGTTCGTCGGGCTCGGTTATCGCGACCGGAGCGGAGGCCGGCGAGGTCGTGCGTGCCGGCCAGATGATTGTCACCGTTGCCCATGATGGCGGCGCCGACGCGGTATTCGACGTGCCCGCAAGCCTGCTGCGACAGGTGCCTCCCGATGCACTGATCGATGTAGCTCTGACCGACGACCCGTCCATTCGCACCGTCGGCAGGGTGCGGGAGGTGGCCCCGCAGGCCGATCCTGTGACACGCAGTTATCGCGTCAAGATCGGACTGACTGAATGGCCGGAGGCGATGCGGCTCGGCTCGACGGTGACCGGGCAGACGCGCATGCTGGAGGTTGGCGGCATAGAACTGCCGGGGACCGCGCTCACCACCGCCAACGGTGGACCGGCCGTCTGGGTCGTCGATCCGGTCTCCCAGGAGATCTCGCTGCGGCCGATCGAACTGAAGCGCCAGGATTCCTCGATGATCGTCGTCAGCGGAGGCCTCGACGGAGGCGAAATCGTGGTGACCGCCGGCGTTCATGCGCTGCGCCCCGGCCAGAAGGTCCGCCTGTTGGGAGCCTCGAAATGACCAGCTTCAATCTTTCCGCATGGGCGATCGCCAATCGCTCCATCGTCCTGTTCCTGATCATGGTGCTGGTGGCGCTCGGTCTTGGCTCCTACATGCAACTTGGTCGCAACGAGGATCCCACCTTCACCATCAAGACAATGGTGGTGCAGGCAAGATGGCCTGGCGCGACGCTCGACGACATGCTGAACCAGGTCACCGAGCGTCTGGAGCGCAAGCTCCAGGAAACCCCTCACCTCGACTACCTCAAGAGTTACACCAAGGCCGGCGAATCGACCGTCTTCGTTTACCTCAAGGGCTCTACCGGCCCCGAAGAGGTCGAGGACACCTGGTATCAGGTGCGCAAGAAGGTGGACGACATACAGCTGACCCTGCCGCAGGGCGTCATCGGCCCGGTGGCCGACGACGAGTTCGGCGACACCTATGGCATCATCTACGGCTTCACGGCGGACGGCTTCACCAACCGCGAACTTCGCGACTATGTGGAAGACATCCGCTCGCGGCTCCTGCAGGTGCCCGATGTCGCCAAGGTGAACCTCATCGGCACTCAGCCCGAGCGCATCTATCTCGAGTTCTCCCCCGAAAAACTCGCCGGCTACGGGTTGACGCCCGAAGCCCTGGCGCTGGCGCTCCAGGGCCAGAACGTCGTGGTTCCATCCGGTGAGATCACCACAAATGATGAAGGCATCAAGCTCCAGGTTAGTGGATCTCTGCGCTCGGATCGGGACATCCTCGCCGTCAGCTTCGCAGTCGGCGACCGCATTATCCGCCTGGCCGACATCGCCGAGGTCCGCCGCGGGGACGCCGAGCCGCCGGAGCCGATCTTCCGCATCAACGGCAAGCCGGGTCTCGGCCTTGCGGTCTCGATGCGCGAAGGTGGGGATGTCCTGGCACTCGGCGAGCACATCCATGAGACCATGGAGGAACTGAAGGCCGATCTACCGGTTGGCATCGAGCCGGCCATGGT
>NZ_RZOL01000562.1:0-3073 GCF_004022985.1 Mesorhizobium sp. M7A.F.Ca.ET.027.02.1.1
CGACTCGGCGCGTTTCTTCGTCATCGAGCAGACCAACATCGTGCTCACCCGCTGGCGCGCAACCCGCCTGCTCGACGCCGACGACGAGGAGGAATGACCACGGCTACTTCCGCTTCAGCACGGCGACCGCATTGTAGGGCTGGCCATCGGCGTGGCCCACCCAAATCCAGGACAGATTGCCCTTGTAAAACCTTACGGTGATGTTGCCGCCGTCGATGCACTTGTCCTGACCGTAGGTGATGCTCTCGTGGTATTCCGCCGAAATGTCGTCCCTTGATCTCTGCGACAGCGATCCGCCGCAGCCGAGCGACGGATAATCGATCGACGCGCTGCCATCGTTGATGGTCATGACGATCGCCCAGTCGGCGCCGGCGTCACCGGCCGGGCTCTGGTGGCCATTGCCTACCCAGGTGCCGCTCAGCGACGGCACGTTCACCGCGCAAGGCACATTCTGGAAGGTCGCCGTCAATTCGCCGCCGGTTTTCTCGCAGCGATAGGTCTGGCCGCTCTGCCACAATTCCTCGCCTTCGCGCGCGCACTGGGCGCGGGCGTCGCCCGCAGCGGCGAACATCATCATTGCCGCTGTGACGGCCCCAAACCTACCCATTTTCCCCTCCCGTTCAGACCCGGAACGATAGGGCAATCGCGATCGAATGTATCGGCCAGATCGTCATGGAGGCCGAACAGCGCCGGGCGGGTGGCACTATGCCTTCTGCCCAGCGCCGCTAGCCTCTCGCCTGCGTGACAGGAGGCCCCGATGAGCCGGACATTGGCAACACAGGACGAGAAGCAACTGCCCGTGGTTGGCGACCGCCATGTCGACCCGCACTCCTATCCCGAGGGCGTCGCCTTCCTCGATGGCCAATACCTGCCGATGTCGCAGGCCAAGATCTCGGTGCTGGACTGGGGTTTTCTGCATTCCGACGCCACCTACGACACCGTGCATGTCTGGAATGGCCGCTTCTTCCGCCTCGATTTGCATCTCGAGCGCTTCTTCGGCGGGCTGGAAAAGCTGCGCATGACCATTCCCTTCGATCGCGACAGCGTGACAGAAATCCTGCACAATTGCGTGGCGCTGTCCGGTCATCACGCCGCCTATGTCGAAATGCTGTGCACACGCGGCGCCTCGCCGACTTTCAGCCGCGACCCGCGCCAGGCGGTCAACCGCTTCATGGCGTTCGCCGTGCCGTTCGGCTCGGTCGCCAATGCCGAGCAGTTGCAGCGCGGCCTGCGTGTCGCCATCAGCGACAAGATGCGCATTCCGCCGGCCTCGATCGACCCGGCGATCAAGAACTACCACTGGCTCGATCTGGTGCGCGGCCTCTACGATGCCTATGATCGCGGCGCCGAGACCGCGTTGATCCTCGACTTCAACGGCAATGTCGCCGAGGGTCCGGGCTTCAACGTCTTCTGCGTCAGGGACGGCAAGCTGTCGACGCCTTCCATTGGCGTGCTGCCGGGCATAACCCGCCGCACCGTCTTCGATCTCTGCGCCGAACAAGGTCTTGCCGCCACCGCGGCCGATGTCAGCGTCACTGCATTGCGCGAGGCCGACGAGGTCTTCATCACCTCGACCGCGGGCGGCATCATGCCGGTGACCGAGATCGACGGCGCGGCGATCGCCAACGGCAAGGTCGGACCGATCACCAGCCGGCTGATGGCGCTCTATTGGGAGAAGCACGAGGATCCGGCGTGGTCGTCTCAGGTGAATTATCCCTGATAATTCAGGCGTCTTTTTCGAAAGATTCCGGTCGCCTCTGGAAAATCAGAGGACGGACCGTATATGCCCGAAAGCGGAGAAGCCTCCGCTTTCACGCAAAATCACGCCCGCAGGGGCAAGGACTCCAAGATCATGACATCAAAGGTTTGGTTCATCACCGGATCGTCGAAGGGCTTTGGTCGCGTCTGGGCCGAGGCTGCACTCGCGCGCGGCGACAGCGTCGCGGCCACCGCCCGCGATGCCGGCACGCTCGCCGATCTCGTCGAGAAATACGGCGACAGGATTGCCGCGATAAAGCTCGACGTCACCGACAAGAAAGCCGTCGATGCCGCAGTCGCCGAGGCGCACAAGCGTTTTGGCCGGCTCGACGTCGTCGTCAACAATGCCGGCTACGGCCATTTCGGCGCCATCGAGGAGGTCAGCGAACAGGAAGCTCGCGACCAGATCGAAACCAATGTCTTCGGCGCGCTGTGGGTCACTCAGGCCGCACTGCCGATCATGCGGGCGCAGCGTTCCGGCCACATCATCCAGATTTCGTCGATCGGCGGCGTCAATGCCTTTGCCTCGCTCGGCCTCTACCACGCCTCGAAATGGGCGCTGGAGGCCTTCAGCCAGTCGCTGAGCATCGAGGTCGCGGAATTCGGCATCCATGTGACGCTGGTCGAACCGGGCGGCTTCTCCACCGACTGGGCCGGCCCGTCGGCCAAGATCTCTCAGCCGATCGAGGCCTATGCGCCCGCCCGTGCGAAGATGGCAGAGCGCCGCGCCAATTCCGTTGCCGGCGATCCAGAGGCCACCGGGCCGGCGATGCTGGCCATTGTCGACGCCGCCGAGCCACCGCTCAGGGTGTTCTTCGGCGACGGCGGCCTGCCGATGATACGCCAGGAATACGCCAACCGACTCGCCACATGGGACAAGTGGGACCACGTTTCCGTTATGGCGCAAGGCGCCAAGAAGAACCGCAAAGCTAACGCCTAGTGAGCTTGGCTACGCCGCCACGGCGGCGTAGCTCCTGCCCTCTGGTTGCCGCACAGCTATGCCGAATAGATCCACTGCTCCGGCACGCGCACCGAGATTTCTTCGCGGACCCTGACCGTTCCGGGCTTCTCGACCCAGGCGACGACGCCGCGCAGCCGTTTCGCGACTTTTGGGAACAACAGCGCGCCGGCTTCGACGTCGGCCATTCCGGCGTTTTCGGCGAGCGACCGGCCGGCGATGCGGCAAGGTCCGTTCTGTGCGTCAATCTTGATGGTGACGCCGCCCTTGAAGAACAGCAGCGTGCCGGCCGGCAGCATCGAGAGGTTCGGCACCCCTTCGATCACAAGATTGGCGCCGATCCACTCCGGCCTGATC
>NZ_RZOL01000563.1:0-3073 GCF_004022985.1 Mesorhizobium sp. M7A.F.Ca.ET.027.02.1.1
GGCGCTGCTGGATGATGCCGTTCACTTGCGGGCGCACCTCGGCAACCAGCGAAGCCGCCGTGCGCCCCGACAGTTCGGCGGTGATCGCCACCGATTGCGGATGCAAGGTGACGACGCCGACTTCCGGTTTGCCGGGCGCGCCCATGCCGGTGGGGGCGCTGCCCTCCTGCGAGCAGGACGCCAGCAGAAAGGTAGCGGCGAACATCGCGGCCCAGGGCGCCAGATGGCGTGCCGAAAAACGAGGCTGGCTAGGATTGGAAATCATGGCCTGGATCTTTCCCTGGAGTTGCGTACGCGCTGGCAATGGACCGCTTGGTCGAGGGGCATGCCGATCCATATGATGATAGGCCGCACCCGTCGGCGGGCGGCGACGAGCAATGCTTGGAAGCGGCTCATGTCGCGCTCCTTCTCGTCGGCCGGAGCTGCTCGAAGGTCGAGTAGCTGGCCGCGATGCCCACCAACATTATTATGCCGATCAGCGAGGACATGCCAAGCGCCTTGCCGGAGTTCACGCGATCTTGCGGTCATGATGTCCATGGTTGTCGAGCGGCTGCGAGAGCGGAAGCGACAGCCGCCAGGCGGCGAAGCGCAGGCGGATCGCGCCCTTCAGCGTGTCGACCGGGAGGGCCAGCGGCATATCGCGCCCGGCAGGACCGAACGAGAGCCTCGGGCTGGCGGACGCGAGCAGCCGCAGCATGATCATGGCTTCCCACATTGTCGTGCTTCCATTGCATGGTTCGAATTGGGCATGGTTCGAATTGGCGTCATTCGAACTGGACGTGATTGAAACGAGGGATGGCAGGGATACGCCCGCCATCCCCCGGAGAACCGGCCGGCCCGAGAACGGGTTGGGTACCGGGCCGGCCGGTGCAGTCGGTCAGAGTTGTCAGTCGTTCCCGGGCTGGGGCGAGAGCTGCCTGCCATCGTTGGGCAGGCCTCTGGGGCCGGCTGCATCGTTCGGCGGCCCGCCCCAGGGACCGGGGGGTGATCCATGGGGGCGTTCCGCCGAAGCGAGGACTTCGAGTTGTTCGGGCGTCAGCTTGGCACGCAGTTCCGCGATCGCGTCCTTCAGTTTACCGGCCGAAACCGCGCGGGCGGTGACATCGTCGGCCAGCTTTTCCTGGAACGCGAAAGGATCAGGCTTGCCGCCGGGACCCGCCGCGTCGGGACCCTTCGCTTCAGCACTACCGGGCCGCCCGTGGTCAGGCTGAGGCGGCGAAAGCACCGCCTGCAGCGCGCTGGTGTAGTCGCGCCAGGCGTCGAGTTGTTCGGTGCGGATGCCAACGCGGGTCTCCAGCGCGGCGAGCCGGGCGGCCAGCATGAATTCCGGCGGCGGACCCATGCGGCGGGGGCCAAAGCCCTGCGGGCCAAAACCCTGTGAGCCAGGCCGCATTGGTCCATGCGGGCCGGGTCCAGCCATCGGGCCGTGATCCAGGCCGTCCTGAATGGCCATGACAGGTGGCGGCTCGCCGGGTCCGGCGCCGGGATCGGGCTGCGCTGCCAGCGCGGGGTGAATTGCGGCGACGGAAAACAGGCCGAGCGCAAGAAGTCTGCTTCGCATAAAGATGTTCCTTTCTCTCATGCTTCGGACAGTTCAGAGGATAGGAAGCGTCTTTGTCCGCTTCGCGTCGGCGTGTTGCCGAAGGTTTCCGCAAAAGGGCAATTTGTTTCCGAATGTTTCCCTCGGGCCCCCGGAAACGTTCGGTTGCAATTTTCCATGCCGCTCGGGCGCGGCTCCTCCTATAATCGTGGCCAAGGCAAGGGCACGATTGATGCAGTCACAACCCCATATCCTCGTCGTTGACGACGACCGCGAGATCAGGACGCTTCTCCAGCGCTATCTCGACAGCCAGGGCTTTCGCGTCACGGCGGCGGCGGACCGGCGCGAATGCGAGCAACGGCTTGGTGCGGGCCAATTCGACCTGATCGTGCTCGACGTGATGCTGCCGGACGGCTCGGGGCTCGATATCTGCCGCGGCTTGCGCGACCGCAAGCCGCACACCCCGATCATCCTGCTGACTGCGCTGAAGGAAGATGTCGACCGCATCATCGGCCTGGAACTCGGCGCCGACGACTATCTCGGCAAGCCGTTCAACCCGCGTGAGCTCATTGCCCGCATCCGTGCCGTGCTCCGGCGCTCGGCGCCCGAGGAGGCGCCCGCCTCCCCGCGCGCGCGTACCTACCGCTTCGCCGGCTACAGGCTGGAGCCGGACACCCGCAAGGTGACGGATGCACAAGGCGTGGCCGTCGACCTTACGGGCGCCGAGTTCGACCTCTTGCAGGTGTTTCTCGACCGCCCCGGCCGGCTTTTGTCGCGTGACCAGCTTCTCGACCTGACGCAAGGCCGCGAGCGCGACCCGCTCGAGCGTTCGGTCGATGTGCTGGTGAGCCGGCTACGCCGCAAATTTTCCGACACCGGCGACGGGCCGCTGTTCAAGACCGTGCGCAATGGCGGCTACCAGCTCACCGCGCGCGTCGAGACCGTGGAGAGCCACGCGTGAATTCGCTGCGCCGCCGTCTCATCCTGCTGCTGGTCGCCTCGATCGTCGGCGTCGTCGGCCTGGCGACGGCCGCCGTCATCAGCGTGCGCGGCGGCGGACCGCCGCCGGAACTGACCGTGCCCTGGATTGCCCAACAGATGGAACTGGTGGTGCGGCTTTTGCCGGGGCCGGTCCCCGACGTCCTGCGGGTGCAATTCGCCGACCATCCGGCGGGCGGCAAGGTGGCTCGTGCGGAAACGGCGATGCTCAACCACATCCTGCACCGCCGTGGCCTCGACTTCCCGGCGGTCGTCAACGAGAAGTCGGACGAACCCGGCCAGATCGCATCGATGCACCTGCCTGACAGCCGCTGGGCGATCATGGAGGTGCCGCACCTCAAGCCGCCGCGTCGCGAATGGCTGGTTCTGGCCGGCTGGATCTCGCTGATCGTCGCCGGCGCCACGGCGGTGTCGGTCTATTTCACCTCGGTGCTGATCCGCCCGCTCGAGATGCTGGAGGCCGCCGTCTCCAAGATCGGATCGGACGGCGTGCTGGCGGCGGTGCCGGAAGTGGGCTCGGCCGAGGTCAAGGCC
>NZ_RZOL01000564.1:0-3071 GCF_004022985.1 Mesorhizobium sp. M7A.F.Ca.ET.027.02.1.1
GGGCAGCGAAGTTGCTGCGGGACAGCCGCTCTACCTGATCGACCCGGCAAGCTACAAGGCAGCCTATGACAGCGCGGTCGCCGCCCAGCAGAAGGCGCAAGCGGCGGTGCCGACTGCGCAGGCCAAGTTCGACCGTTATGCAGGGCTTTTGAAACAGAACGTTGTTTCCAAACAGGATTATGACGATGCCGCCGCCACGCTGGCGCAGGCGCAAGCCGATGTCGCCTCGGCCAAGGCCAGCGCCGAGACGGCGCGCATCAGTCTCGACCGCACCTCGATCACGGCGCCGATCGCCGGCCGCATCGACAAGTCCACGCTGACGCCCGGCGCGTTGGTGACCGCCAACCAGGACACTGTGCTGACCACCATCCGTGCCCTCGATCCGATCAATGTCGACGTCACGCAATCGAGCACCAACCTGCTCAATCTGCGCCAGGCGATCTCGGAAGGGCGGCTGAAGTTCAGCGGCCCCAATGTCAGCGTCAAGCTGAAGCTCGAGAACGGCACCATCTACACGCAGACCGGCAAGCTGGAATTCGCCGGCGCCAATGTCGACCAGACCACCGGCACCTTCGCGCTCAGGGCCGAATTCCCCAATCCCGATCGCTTGCTGCTGCCCGGCATGTATGTGCGGGCGCTGGTCGAGGAGGGCGTTGCCCAGAACAGTTTCCTGGTGCCGCAGCGCGCCGTCAGCCGCAACACCAAGGGTGAGGCCACGGCCATGGTCATCAATGCGCAGGGCAAGGTCGAGACGCGGGTGCTCGCGGTGCGCAACAGCGTCGGCAACAACTGGCTGGTGGATTCGGGTGTCGGCGACGGCGATCGTGTCATTGTCGAGGGCATGCAGCTGGTGCGCCCCGGCGGCGATGCGACGGGCGTTGAGGTGACGATCGACGAGACGACCGGCGAGGTCAAGGATCGCGGGCAGGGCACGTCCGCCGCACCGGCCGCGTCCAACGCTGCCAAACCGGCGCCTGCCGCCGCGGCCGGGAACTGAGGCGATGTCCGTATTCTTCATCAACCGGCCGATCTTCGCCTGGGTGATCGCCATCGTGATCATGCTGGGCGGGCTTCTGGCGCTCACCTCACTGCCGATCTCGCAATATCCGCAGATCGCGCCAACCACCGTCAACATCAGCGCCACCTATCCGGGTGCCGATGCGTCGACCGTCGAGAATTCGGTGACCAAGGTCATCGAGCAAGGCATGACCGGCATCGACAATCTCGACTACATGACGGCGACCTCGACCTCGACCGGAGCGGCGACGATCACGCTGACCTTCACCACCGCAGCCGATCCCGACACCGCCCAGGTGCAGACGCAAAACAAGCTTCAGCTGGTGCAGTCGCAGCTGCCGCAGGTGGTGCAGAGCAATGGCATCACCGTCTCCAAATCCTCGACCGGATTCCTTATGGTCATCGGCTTCGTCTCGACCGACGGCAAGATGAACTCGACCGATCTCGCCGACTATGTCGACGCCACCGTCAACGACACGCTGAAGCGCGTCGAAGGCGTCGGCTCGACGCAGCTGTTCGGCTCCGGCTATGCCATGCGCATCTGGCTCGATCCGGACCAGCTCGCCAAGTATGCCCTGATGCCGAGCGACGTGGCGACCGCCATCGAGGCGCAGAACACGCAGGTTTCTGCCGGCCAGCTCGGCGGCCTGCCGGCGCGCAAGGGCCAGCAGCTCAATGCCACGGTGACGGCCAAGAGCCGGCTGCAGACCGCCGAACAGTTCCGCAACATCATCCTGAAGAGCACGGTCGACGGCTCGCTGGTTCGCCTCAACGATGTCGCCACCGTCGAGCTCGGCGCTGAAAGCTATACGACGGCGGCCCGCTACAATGGCCAGCCGGCGGCCGGTGTCGCGATCAACCTCGCGACCGGCGCCAACGCCATCAGCACGGCCGAAGCGGTGCGCACGACGATCAATCGGTTGAGCTCGACCTTCCCGCAGGGCGTCGAGGTCGTCTACCCCTACGACACTTCGCCCTTCGTGCGGCTGTCGATCGAGGAGGTGGTCAAGACGCTGGCCGAGGCGATCGTGCTGGTGTTCCTGGTGATGTTCATCTTCCTGCAGAATCTGCGGGCCACCATCATCCCGACGATTGCCGTGCCGGTGGTGCTGCTCGGCACATTCGGCGTGCTCTCCTTCTTCGGCTATTCGGTCAACACACTGACCATGTTCGCCATGGTGCTGGCCATCGGCCTGCTTGTCGACGACGCGATCGTCGTGGTCGAGAATGTCGAGCGCGTGATGCAGGAGGAAGATCTGTCGCCAAAGGAGGCGACGCGAAAATCGATGGGCGAGATCACCGGCGCGCTGGTCGGCATCGCTACTGTTTTGTCGGCGGTGTTCGTGCCGATGGCCTTCTTCGGCGGTTCGACCGGCATCATCTACCGGCAATTCTCGGTAACCATCGTCTCGGCCATGGTGCTGTCGGTGCTGGTGGCCCTGGTGCTGACGCCGGCGTTATGCGCCACGATCCTGCGGCGGCCCAAGGACCATGCGACGCAGACCGGTCCGTTCGGCTGGTTCAACCGCGTCTTCGACCGCGGCACGACGGCCTATCGCGACGGCTCGCACGGCATCATCAACCGGTCCTGGCGCTTCCTCGCCGTCTTCCTCGCCATCGTCATCGCCATGGGCTGGATGTTTGCCCGGCTGCCGAGCTCGTTCCTGCCGGAAGAAGACCAAGGCATCCTGATCACCAGCGTGTCGCTGCCGGTCGGCGCGACGCAGGACCGCACCGAGCGCGTGCTGGCTGAAGTGACCGATCACTATCTCAAGGAGGAAAAGGACGCTGTCGAAGGGGTCTTCACCGCTTCCGGCTTCGGCTTCGGCGGCGCCGGGCAGAATGTCGGCATTGCTTTCGTGCCGATGAAGGAATTCAGCCAGCGCAAATCACCGGCCCTGTCGGCGCAAGCGGTCGCCCGCCGCGCCATGGGCGCCTTCTCCAAGATCAGGGATGCGCAGGTCTTCGCGCTTGCCCCGCCCGCCATCCAGGGTTTTGGCAACACCAACGGCTTCGATTTCTACTTGCAGGATGTCAACGGCGCCGGCCATGAT
>NZ_RZOL01000565.1:0-3068 GCF_004022985.1 Mesorhizobium sp. M7A.F.Ca.ET.027.02.1.1
CGACCAGTTCAAGGCGCTGATGGCCGATCTCGAGCGGGCGCCATGGCTGGGTGAAGTCGGCGCCGTGTTGTCCGGCTATCTCGGCGAGGCCGGCCAGGCCGAGGCCGTCGCCTCGCTGGTCGCCGCGGTGAAGGCAAGGACACCCGGCGCCGTCTATATCTGCGATCCGGTGATGGGTGATTCGGGCGGCCTCTACGTGCCCGAGCCGACAGCCATCGCCATGCGCGACCGGCTGATGCCGATCGCCGACATAGCCACCCCCAACCGCTACGAACTGGAATGGATGGCCGGCGCCGCGTTGCCCGACCTGAAATCTGCGATCGCGGCAGCGCTCCACGCCGGACCATCGACCATGCTGGTCACCTCTGCGCCGTCGATGATGACGGGCGGCACCGGCAATCTGCTGCTCGATAGCAGCCAGGCGCTGCTCGCCGAACATCGCCTGATCGACAAGCCGCCGAATGGCCTGGGCGATCTGACGGCGGCCGTCTATCTGGCACGTATCCTGTCCGGCCAGCCGCCGGTCAAGGCGCTGCAATCGACGACGGCGGCGGTCTACGAGATCCTGGCGCGCACCGCCAAGCGCGGCGGCGACGAACTGCAGCTCGAAACCGATGCGCAGAGCCTGTCGCATCCGATGGCGATGGTCCAGCTTCGCCACCTCACGCATCCGGGGCGGGGCCGCCGGGCGTGACGTCGACTGAGACCGTGCTTGTCGGCGTCGACGGCTGCAAGGCCGGCTGGATCGCCGTCCGGCGCGCTTTTGGCATGGCACCGTCGGTCGGTGTCTTTGCAACCTTCACTGCCCTGCTCGCATCCCTTCCCGAAGACGCTGTCATCGCTGTCGACATGCCGATCGGCCTGCCCGACTTGTCGGGCAAGGGCGGGCGCGGCCCCGAAGCGCTGGTGCGGCCACTGCTCGGGGCACGCCAATCCAGCGTCTTCTCGATCCCCTCCCGCGCCGCGCTCTATGCGGAGACCAATGATTTCACCACCATCGAAGCCTGGTATGCCGCGCACATCAGGGCAAGCGAGGTGGCCCTGACCACCTCCGACCCGCCGCGCGGCGTCTCGATCCAGGCCTTCGGCATTTTTGCCAAGATCCGCGAGATCGACGCCCTGCTGATCGCGCGACCCGATCTGCGCGGCCGTGTGTTCGAATCGCATCCGGAAGTCGCTTTCTGCCGCTTGAACGGCGATCAGGCCATGCAACTGCCGAAGAAGATCAAGGGCAGCATCAATCCGGCCGGCATGGCGGAACGCAAGGCTCTGCTTTGCCGGCATGGCTATGACACGGCCTTTCTCGACCAGCCGCCACCGCGCGGCGCCGCCGCCGACGATTTCCTCGACGCGGCCGCGATGACGCTGATTGCCGGTCGCATCGCCAGCGGTGAGGCACGGCCGCTGCCCGACCCGCCGGGCCGCGACAGCTTTGGCATTCCTGTCGCCATCTGGGCGTAACGCTGTTGGCCAAGGTTGCGCCCGATGCATGGCATTTCTAGCCAGCCCTCATAATTCTGCATTGCTCGCGACCGGCTTTTGCCGCTAGAGCCTCTCTAGACCGCAACGAGCTGCCGCATCCAACCCGGAAAGGCTCCAGACGCCGCTCATGTCCCATCTCCCTGAACATCTTCTCGCCGGCTACCGCAATTTCATGAATGGCCGCTATCTCACGGAGAGCGGGCGCTATCGCGATCTCGCTCGGGAAGGCCAGGCGCCGGAGACGATGATCGTCGCGTGCTGCGATTCGCGTTCGGCGCCCGAGGCGATCTTCGACGCCGGGCCCGGCGAACTCTTCGTGCTGCGCAATGTCGGCAATCTGGTGCCGCCCTATGCTCCCGATGGCGAGTTCCATTCGACCTCGGCGGCGCTTGAATTCGCCGTGCAGAGCCTCAAGGTCAAGAACATCGTCGTCATGGGCCATGGCCGCTGTGGCGGCATCCGTGCAGCGCTCGACACCAATTCCGCGCCGCTTTCGCCGGGCGACTTCATCGGCAAGTGGATGAGCCTGATCGCGCCGGCGGCCGAAACCGTCTCCTCCAGCACCTTCATGACCGCGTCGGAGCGCCAGACCGCGCTGGAGCGCATCTCGATCCGCTATTCCATCGCCAACCTCAGAACCTTTCCCTGCGTCTCGATTCTCGAGGGCAAGGGGCGACTGTCGCTGCATGGGGCCTGGTTCGATATCTCGACCGGCGAACTCTGGACGATGAACAAGGAAACCGGCGATTTCGAACGGCCGGAGCTGGGATGAACACAGCGGCGCGCAAGGTGGTAAACATCAGGTCGGCCGCTTTGACGGCGGCCGCGCTGCTGATAGCGATTATTGCCGCCCGCGCCGATGATCGTGCCCTCATCAGCCGCTGGTATTCGGCGCTGCTGGTCGCCGACCGCACCGAACTGTCCGACCTGCTCGCCGATGATGTCCGCATCAAGCTGGACGACCTCGGCATCGTGCAAAGCAAGCAGGAATTCATCGCCTCGATGGACGAATGGAAAGGTGCGGTTGCGGGCGCAGCGATCCGGCATCGGATCGAAAAGAGCGAAGGCGGGGTCACCACCGTGGTCGCCTGCTACGACTTTCCCAACAATGACAAGCTCATGCATGAGACTTTCGCGGTGACCGACGACCGCATCACCGCCAGTTCGCAAGCGGCAATCGCCGAGACGTGCGACGGCTTCTGACGCCATCTTGAGGGCCGAGCCGTTGCGCCTTGCGAGGCCTCGCCCTACATCGGGGACGACCAAACCTCTCCCCGT
Organism: Mesorhizobium sp. M7A.F.Ca.ET.027.02.1.1; assembly: GCF_004022985.1. Classification (NCBI taxonomy): domain Bacteria; kingdom Pseudomonadati; phylum Pseudomonadota; class Alphaproteobacteria; order Hyphomicrobiales; family Phyllobacteriaceae; genus Mesorhizobium; species Mesorhizobium sp. M7A.F.Ca.ET.027.02.1.1. Next base: position 2,761 of record NZ_RZOL01000565.1, read on the forward strand.
CAACGATCGAAAGACTGTCCATGCCTTCCACGAAAGCCGTCGACCTCGCCGCCCATCCGCTGACCGCGTGGCAAGGGCCGCTCGGCCTGCCCGATTTCACGCGCATTGGCGATGGCGACTTTTCCCCGGTCTTCGACGCGGCGCTGAAGGCGCACGAGGCCGAGATCGAGGCGATCGCCGGCAACAAGGATGCGCCGACCATCGAGAACACGCTTGCCGCGCTGGAACTCGGCGGCGAAGCGCTCGATCGCGTCTCGTCGATCTTCTGGTGCCGCGCCGGCGCCTACACCAACGAGACGATCCAAGCG
>NZ_RZOL01000566.1:0-3055 GCF_004022985.1 Mesorhizobium sp. M7A.F.Ca.ET.027.02.1.1
CCGGCTGGCCAAACAGATAGCCTTGCCCGCCGGCACAGCCGAACTGGACCAGGCGATCGGCCTGCGCTTCCTGCTCGATGCCTTCGGCGACGACGTCCATGCCGAGCCCCTCGCACATTGCGAGAATGGCGCGGATGATGTGTTCCGAGGGACGGTCGTCGAGAATGGAGGAGACGAAGGCGCGATCGATCTTGAGCTTGTCGAAATGGAATTCGCGCAGACGGCCGAGCGAGGACTGGCCGGTGCCGAAATCGTCGAGCGAGACGCGGATGCCGACGCGGCGCAGATCCTCGACGATCTGCGCGGCAGAGGCTGGGTCGTTCATCAGGCCGGTCTCGGTGATCTCGATCTCCAGCCGCCGCGGATCGAAGCCGGTGCGATCGAGGATCGCCAGTATGTGCAGGCCGGTGTTCTGGTCGACGAGCTGCGATGGCGACAGGTTGAAGGACAGGAACAGGTCCTTCGGCCAGCTTCTGGCCGCTTCGGTCGCCTTGCGCAGCACCAGCTGCGACAACGGGCCGATGATGCCGCGCTCCTCGGCGATGGGAATGAAGACGGTCGGCGGCACCGAGCCGAGGTCGCGATCGGTCCAGCGCGCCAGCGTCTCGAAGCCGATGGTGCGGCGCGTGGCGAGATCGACGATGGGCTGGAAATGCGGCTCGACCTCGCCGGCCGAGACAGCCCGGCGCAGCGCCTGTTCGATGCGGGTGACGCGCTTGGCCGCCTCTTCCATCTCACGGGTGTAGACGACGACGCGGCCACGGCCGGAACGCTTGGCGTGATAGAGCGCCGTCTCGGCCTTGTTGATGAGGATTTCCGTGGTCTCGTCGCCCGAATAGAACAGCGAGCAGCCGACCGAGGCCGAAAGCCTGGCGGTGCGTTCGCCGACATCATAGGGCGCCGACAGGATCTCGATCAGCATGCGCGACTTTTCGGCCGCCGCCTCCTCGCTGAACACCAGGGGATAGAGAAAGGCGAATTCGTCGGCACCGGTGCGGCAGACCGTGGAATGGCCGTCCATCGAGGCGCGCAGCCGCATCGCCACCTGGATCAGGATATCGTCGCCGGCCTTGTGGCCGAACAGATCGTTGATCGGCTTGAAGCCGTCGAGGTCGAGAATGCCGACGGTAAAGGGCGCGGGATCGTCGGCACGGTCGGCGATCAGGCGATCGACCTTGTCGAAGAAGCGGCGATGGTTGCCAAGCCCGGTCAACGGATCGGTGAATGCCAGATCCGTGCTCTCCCTGTTTGCTTGACCGGTGCCAAACGAAGTTTGCATCGGTGTCCCTGTTTTGTGACGTCGGAATTTATTTTCAGACTGGCAGCAAACCCTTTAGGAAACGTATCGCGAAATCGATTTTCCACGGGCAACCGCGACTGTTTCGAAGGATCGATGAAAGCAGCGCATTCGGGTGTCGGATGCCAATCCTAGGAATGTCGCGATTGGCAGACGGGCAGTGAGCCTGTACAGGCAAGACAGTCGTCCATCCGAGCCGCCGGAGACCCGCCATGAAGCTGAAAATCGCCGTCCAGATGGACCACATCTCCACAGTGTCGATCGCCGGCGACACCTCGTTCGCGCTGTCGCTGGAAGCGCAGCGGCGCGGCCATGAGCTGTTCCACTACACGCCGGATCGGCTGTCGTTGCGCGACGGCAAGGTGTTTGCCCGCATCGAGGAAATGCAGGTGCGCGACGAGAAGGGCAGCCACTATTCGCTGGGCGAGAAGGTGCGCACCGACCTGTCGGAGATGGATGTGGTCCTGCTGCGCCAGGATCCGCCCTTCGACATGAACTACATCACCACCACGCACATCCTGGAGCGCATCCATCCGAAAACGCTCGTGGTCAACGACCCGGCCTGGGTGCGCAACAGCCCGGAAAAGATCTTCGTCACCGAATTTGCCGACCTGATGCCGGACACGCTGATCACCAAGGATCCGCTGGAGGTCGCCGCCTTCCGCAAGGAGTTCGGCGACATCATCGTCAAGCCGCTCTACGGCAATGGCGGCGCCGGCATCTTCCATCTGCTCGAGGGCGACCGCAACCTTGCCTCGCTGCTGGAAATGTTCGGCCAGATGTTCCGCGAACCCTACATCGTGCAGCGCTATCTCAAGGACGTGCGCAAGGGCGACAAGCGCATCATCCTGATCGACGGCGAGCCGGTCGGCGCCATCAACCGGGTGCCGGCCGAGCATGATTCCCGCTCCAACATGCATGTCGGCGGCCGCGCCGAAAAGACCGAACTGACGGAGCGCGAACGCGAGATCTGCGCCCGCATCGGCCCATCGCTGAAGGAGCGCGGCTTCATCCTGGTCGGCATCGACGTGATCGGCGACTACATGACCGAGATCAACGTGACCTCGCCGACCGGCGTGCGCGAGGTCAAACGCTTCGGCGGCGCCGACATCGCCAGCCTGTTCTGGGACGCGGTTGAGGGAAAGCGCGGGTAAGCCGTTTTCATTTTGTCTTAACCATGTTCCGTTTTTGCAACCGCGCTCGCTTCCGCTGCAACCCGAGCGGTCATGCGTTCCCGTAATGTTCTTGATTTGACCGGGGAAGTGTGATTGTCTTCCCGGCGGGCCATTCCTGGCCTGATCGCAGGGGCTGGGGCCAGCCTGAATTGGGGTTGCACGATGGTGGCGCGGGTTCGCACGGTCGCTTTCCAGGGCATCGAGGCCGTGCCGGTCGACGTGCAGGTGATGATCGCGCCCGGCAAGGTCAACATGCACATCGTCGGCCTGGGCGACAAGGCGGTGGCCGAAAGTCGCGAGCGGGTGCAGGCCGCGCTGCATGCTTCCGGCCTGTCGATGCCGTCGAAGAAAGTCACGGTCAATCTGGCACCGGCCGACCTGCCGAAGGAAGGCAGTCATTACGACCTGCCGATCGCGCTTGGCCTGATGGCTGCCCTTGGCGCCATTCCGGGCGACATGCTGGCCGGCTATGTCGTGCTTGGAGAATTGTCGCTCGACGGCGCGATTGCCGCGGTCGCCGGCGCCTTGCCGGCGACCGCGGCAATCGTGCCGTCGAGCGACAATTCTCCAAGCACGACATAGC
>NZ_RZOL01000567.1:0-3050 GCF_004022985.1 Mesorhizobium sp. M7A.F.Ca.ET.027.02.1.1
CGCGGACCCGGCAGGGTGGATCGACTAACCACGCCCGGCCCTTCGCAGGCTCAGGGCGTTCGAAGCTCGAAAAGCCAAGCAATTGGCTTTTCGTTCGCTGCGCGAACCGCTTCTCACCCAATAAAAAACCGACGTCAGCTTGCTTCTGACGTCGGTCATTTAGGTTTTGGGATCGTCGCACCCGATTCTTCCGAAGAAGAACCGAGGTTGGTTCGATCCGACGCAGACCCGTGGGCGGGGGGCTTGGGGTTTACGAGCCGGTGCCGGACCGAACCGTCTCAGGCAACACCGGTAAATTCGTCGGACATTGGGGCATGAGCGCGGATAAAAAAAGGCAGAAATGTGGCGGAACATCACCAATTCCAACACGGCGTTTCATAAAAGTGACTGGACGTAACGGAAACAGCGCGGCGCGGGGCTCGGTTCGCTGGGCTTGCAATTCAGTCGCGAACACGCCAACTTTGGTTGGCAAAGATTCATTTTGAAGGATCGAGGCATGACCGATGACAGCGGCGGGACGGGGGATGGGGACGCATCCGCGATATTGATCCCGCTGCACGAGGCGCGACGCGAACGTCTCGATCAGCCGGTGCGGTTCGACCGCCGCGAGTTGGACCAGATCCTCAGGCTCTACGGCCGCATGGTCGCCGCCAATGAATGGCGCGACTACGCCATCGATCATCTTGCGGATCGCGCTGTGTTTTCCGTATTTCGCCGCACCAGCGAAGTGCCGCTGTTCCAGATCGTCAAGGATCCGAAACTGGCCCGCAAGCAGGGCGCTTTTGCCGTCATCGCCGCCGGCGGCCGCATCCTGAAGCGCGGCCAGGAACTCGGCCGCGTGCTTGGTGTGTTCGACAGCAAGCTGAAGCTGGTCGAAGCCTGAGCTGGGGAATTAGAGCAGGGGAATTGAAGAACTGGAGAATTGATGAAAAGGGCACTCGACGCCTGATGTAATCGCCTTCCTCTTCAGTTCTTCAGTTCTTCAATTCCCCAATTCTTCAGTTCCTTCTTCAATCCCCTCCAAGGCGAAACTTCCGCTCCGGCAGCGATTCGGGATCGGGCGGCAGCGTCGCACCGCCATTCAGCGACAGCTGCATGAACACCGTGTCCAGCCAGCGCCCATGCTTGTAGCCGGAACCATCAAGGCGCCCTGAATGGCGAAAGCCGAGCTTTTCGTGCAACCGCACCGAGGCGCTGTCGGGACGGCCATCGCCGATCACCGCGATGATCTGGCGAAAGCCCGCCGTCGTCACTGCCTCGATCAGGCTTTGCATCAGCTTGAGCCCGACGCCCTGCCCTTGGCCTCGGGCGCGACATAGACCGAATCCTCGACGATGAAGCGATAGGCCGGGCGTGGCCGGAAGGCGCCGGCATAGGCGTAGCCGAGAACGGCGCCGTCCTTCTCCGCCACCAGGTAAGGAAAGCCGCCGGCCGTCAGGCTGTCGAATCGAACACCCATCTCCGCACGGCTCGGCGGCTCCAGCTCATAGCTCGCCGTGCCTTGGGTCACCGCATCGGCATAGATGTCCGTGACGCTGTCGAGGTCGGCCACCGTGGCAGGCCGGATCGCAATATTGCTCATTGTTTATGCATGCCGTTTCTCTGCTCGCAATAACAGCAAAGGCCAAGACAAAAGAAAAGGGCGGCCGTTGGGCCGCCCTTCCGGAAGTTGATGGTCCAATGCCGCTTTAGCGGCGGTCGCCCATGAACTGCAGCAGGAACATGAACAGGTTGATGAAGTCGAGATAGAGCGTCAGAGCGCCCATGATCGCCTTGCGGCCGGCGACGTCGGAAGTGTCGCCCTCGAAATACATCTCCTTGATCTTCTGCGTGTCATAGGCGGTCAGGCCCGCGAAGACCAGCACGCCGATCGCCGACACGGCAAAGGACAGCGCCGACGACTGCAGGAAGATATTGATCACCGACGCGATGATGATGCCGAACACGCCCATGATCAGGAACGAGCCCATCGCCGTCAGGTCGCGCTTGGTGGTGTAGCCGAACAGCGACAGCGCACCGAAGGCGGCGGCCGTGGCGAAGAAGGTCTGTGAGATGCTGGCCGTGGTGTAGACCAGGAAGATCGAAGACAGCGACAGGCCGACGAGACCAGCATAGACCCAGAACGTCGTCTGCGCCGCCGAAACGCTCATCGACTGAACGCGGAACGACAGGAACAGCACGGCAGCCAGCGGCGCCAGCATCACCACCCAGCGCAGCGGCGAGCCGAAGATCGCGTAGCCGAAGGAGGTCAGCATCTCGCCGCTTGGCAGCGTCGCGACAGCCGAAGCCGGATCGGTGGTGGTGGCCAGCATGATCGTGCCGATCGCGGCAAGACCAGTGATGAGGAGGCCAAGCCCCATCAGATTGTAGACCCTGATCATATAGGCGCGCAGGCCCTGATCGATGTCGGCACCGACGCTGACGCCGGGCACGGCGCGCGTCTGGTAGTTGCGAATGGGATCAGCCATTGTAGTCCTCTATTGCTTCTGCCCCGTCGGGTGTCAGGTCCTTCCGGACCCAGGCGCCGCTGGCAGGGCTCCAGCATGCCTGTGGCGAAATATGATGGTTATTCGCGTCAAGAACAAGTCCGTAACCGGATGTAACGGTTCGTGAGAGGGCGAAGTGCCGATTCCTCGGCTTTTCGGAGGGCTTTCTTACCAAGATTTAATCCAGCATGCCCATTTCCGGGCCTGTCGTCACAAATTGCGCAGCACCGGCGCTGCCTTGTGGCCGAGCACCCGCCAGGTGCCGGCAAGACCAATGCCGACCGTGATCACCAGCGAAAACAGAATGGTCGCCACTGCCACCTCGGGCATGAAATGCGACGGCAATGTCATGATGCGCGCAACGACGAACCAGGCCGCCGCACTGCCCGCCGCCAGCGCGAAGATGGCGGTGGCCAGTCCGATCAGCATGTATTCGAGCGAGAAGGCCGATATCAGCGTCGTGCGTGTCGCCCCCAGCGTCTTCAGCACCACCGCATCATGGATGCGCGCCCGGTTGCCGGCGGCGAGCGCACCGGCCAGCACCAGCACCGAAGCGATCAGCGC
>NZ_RZOL01000568.1:0-3044 GCF_004022985.1 Mesorhizobium sp. M7A.F.Ca.ET.027.02.1.1
GCGCTATCCTCCGCACTGATGTGCCGGGCGCCGTTGGCCTCATGATTCAGCGACATTTCTCTCTCATCGCTACCGAATCACTAGATTATCGTGAATTAAGAACAAGAATGCGAGTAGGTTTTATCGGCCTTCACTGGAAATTTTCTGCGAGAAATCTCGTTTTTTTAAAAGCAGAGATCAATATTCGCGTTTGCCTGCTGGCAACCGAAGTAAACTCCCGGTCACCCACCCGTCAAATATTGCAGCGAAGATGTGCCATTCTCCAGAACCGCACCCTGCCTTTTCTCAGCGTCGCCCCAACAGGCTCTTCATGCGGTTGCGCAGCAGGCGGGCCATGTTGCGGGTCTCGCGGTAGAGGTGCAGTTGCGAGGCGGCCTGGCGGGTGAGGCGGTCGGCGTCCGGCGCCAGGCCGATCACCAGCGTGCCCATCGGCTTGCGCTCCGCCCATAGCCGGCTCATCACCGGATGGTCGGGCACCGCGCAGGAATCGGTCATCATGATGTTGGGATCGTCGAGATGCTGCCTGGTCACCTCGATCATCAGCAGCGTGCCGGGCGAATAGCTGGCCAGCGTCTCGTCATAGGCGGTCTTCCAGGTATAGGCGATGCCGGCTTCGACGAAGACGATCAGGCAGGCGATGGTGCGGCCGTCGAGCGTCAGCGAATGGATGCGGCACATGTCCTGTTCGGCCAGCCGGTGCACGGCTTCGCGGGCGAAGGCGGCGCGGAAGCGGTCGATCGCCATGGCGGTGCGTTCGCGGCCTTTCCAGCCGGCGGCTTCCAGCGACAGGAAGCCTTCGATGGCATGGCGGATGTCTTCAGGGCCGCGCGCCACGACATGCTCAAGCTTGCCAAGGTCGCCAAGGCGCCGCTTCAGGCGGCGGAACTCGCGATAATGGTGCGCGCGCAGCGAGGCCTTCAGATAATCGTCTCCATCAAGCTCGCTCTCCAGCGCCGGGCGCTGGATCTGGCCGGTGGTGACCAGCGTCAGGCCGCGCGCCTCGGCCACGGTGGCAAGCAGGCTCGCCACCGGGCCATCGAGCCGGACATCGGCCAGGACGAAGACTTTCGGCAGCTTGAGGTGCGGGCGCGACAGCATCGAGAAGAAGTCCTCGACGACGCCGACCGGATCGTCGCGGTCGACCAGCGGCGTGCCGAGCGGACCGAACGGGCTCGACCATGTGCGCATGACCGGCACGCCGAGCGGCACCACCGGCCGTTCCACCGAGAACGGCACCAGAAGGCGCAGCCGGTTGCGGTATTCGTCGCCGTCGCGGATGACCGCCAGCCGCACCTCGCGGTCCTCCAGCCGCGGCATGGCGGGCGCCAGGAAACGCGGGTTGAAGAACACGTTGGGCTCGACCGTGCGGGCGCAGAGATAATCCAGCTCCTCGACCAGGTCGAAGCCGGCCGATGCCGGATAGATGGCAAGCTTGCGCTCGGGCCGGTTGTTGGCGAGGATTTCAATGTGAGCGGGGTCGGCGTCGCGGGTCAGTCCGGCAAGGCCAGACACCATCGCGCCGGCAGTGCCGCCGCTGGTTTCCTCAAGCAACGGGATGGCAGCCATCACGCGGCTCCTTTCGGGGCTAAGAAGATGAGCATGGCGATGCCGAGCTTGCGCCACACCGTGAAGGAGAGCGCGCCGGCTTCGAAGATCATGGCAAAGGCGGTGGCCATTGCCGCGCCCCACAGGCCGAACATAGGGATGAGCACCACATTGAGGGCGATGTTGAAGGCCAGCGTCATGGCATAGACGGCAGCACAGATGTTCTGGTTGCCGCTCATCGTCAGCAGGCTTTCGCAGGGGCCGACGGCGGCCCGCGCCACGACGCCGAAGACAAGCAGGAACAGCAACGGATAGCCTGATGTGAATTCAGGGCCGAACAGCACCAGCATCGGCTCGCCGAGCGCCAGCACCAGTAGTGCCATCAAGAGCGATGGCCAGAACGTCCACGACACCGTCTCGCGGGCGAAGGCGGCAAGCCTTTGCGGGTCGCCATGGGTGAACTGCGCATAGCGCTGGGCAACGCCGGCCTTGACGGCGAAGTAGACGAAATGCACCAGCGCCAGCGTCTTCACGGTGGCGAAATAAACGGCGACGTCGTTGGGATCCATATAGGCGCCGACCATCAGCACATCGGCATTGGTCAGCAGGAAGAAGAAGCTCTCGACCAGGAAGATCGGCAGCGAGACGATGAACCATTGCGCGAAATGGACCTTTATCGGCCCTGCCGGGATCTGCCGTTCCATGCGCTGGGTGATACCGACGAGTTGTCCCAGCGTGGTGGCGTAGGTGGCGGCGATCGAGGCGAAGATGGCCGTTTTCGCGTCAGGGGCGTAGCCAGCCAGCAGCATCAGCGCCATGAACAGCAGGATCAGCACGGGCCGCACCAGATAGGTCGGCGACAGGGCAAACAACGCCCAGCTGTTGGCGCGTGCCAGGCCCGACAGAAGGTCGGACATGGCAATCATCGGCAGGCAGATGACGCCGAGGATGAACGGGATCACATAATAGTTCTCGATCCAGGGTGCCGCCAGCCAGACGCCGAGCGCGCCGAGCCCGGCAATCAGCGTCGAGGCGATCAGCACGAACAGACGGCTGGCCAGCACGATGCCGCGCAGCTCGTCCATCAGGCCGCGCTCGCGGTATTCGGGAATGAAGCGGATGACCGAGGTGTGGAAGCCGAGGCAGGCGAGGTTGCCGACGATCACCATCGTCACCCAGACGAGGACGAAGATGCCGTATTCGAACGAGCCCATCCAACGCGCCATCAGCACCTGGCTGATGAAGGCGATGACGGCGCTGACGATGCGGATGGAGAAGGCGATGACCGACATGCGGCCGGCTTCGCCGCGCTCGTCGGCGGTGAACAGCACGGCATCGATGCGGCCAAGCAACGGCTCCATGCGCAGCGCCAAACGCTGCGGCAAGAACCGCCCGGCAGTCGTGGCCGCGGAAAAGCGCACCCCGATTTCTCTCCGTTTTCCGCTTCTTTTTCAGGGTTCTGTGTAGCGGAGACACATTAAGAAAACGTGGGTGGGGAG
>NZ_RZOL01000569.1:0-3027 GCF_004022985.1 Mesorhizobium sp. M7A.F.Ca.ET.027.02.1.1
GCCGAAGGCGGCATGATTGCCTTCGTCGCGGTTGATGTTGAAGCGGTCGGGATCGGCAAAGCGGCTCTCGTCGCGGCTTGCCGAGGAGACGAGTGCGGCGACCGCGGCGCCGGCCGGGATCGTCACGCCGCCAAGCTCCACCGCCCGCGTCGTCTGCCGCGTCTGCGTGCCGATCGGCGCCACCCAGCGCAGGCCCTCGTCGACCGCCTTCGGCACGAAGGTCTCGGGATCGGCGAGCACCTGCCGCATCTGTTCGGGATGGCCCAGCAGACCGGCGAGGATCGAGCCGGCGCCATGTCCGGGTTCCTGCATGCCGCCAAGCAGGATGACCTTGATGCTTGGCATCAAATAATCGATTGGCCGCGTCGTGCCCTCCGGCATGCCGTCATGCAGCATGTGCGACAGCGCCGAGTCATCTGGCTGGCGCGCAAGTCTTTCCAGCGTCGGCAGGATGGCGTCGCCGACCTCGGCACTGATCGCGTCGGCGATCTCCTGCCGCTTCGGGTCGTTCTCGAAATTGATGGCGCCCTGGGCAAGGCCATAGAACCAGCGGCGCAGCGTCGGCATGTCGATGTCGGCAAGGCCGAGCGAGCGTGCCAGGCTGAGCGTCGACACCGGTTCGAAATAATCGGCCATCAGCTCGGCGGAGCCTTGGTTGGCGATCCGGTCGAGAAAGGGTTCGGCAATCGACCGCACGAGGTCGCCGGCATAGGCGGCGACGGTGCGCGGCCGGTATTTCGGATCAACGCCTTGGCGCAGTTGTTTGTGCGTCTCGCCATCGGTGGTCAGGATGGTCGGCTTGCCGAAGGAGCGCTCGACCGGCGACGAGCCGACGACGGCGGAGAAGATGTCGGGCGACTTGGCGACGCTCTCGACATCCTTCCAGCGGGTGACGAACCACAGATTGACCGCGGGCACGAAAGCGACAGGCGCACTGCGCCTGAGCTCTGCATAGATCGGGTAGGGATCGGCTTCCAATGCCTCGACGGTTATATTTTCGGCAAAGCTCAAATCCGCCACTCCCCTTGTGGTGTAAGGGCGGCGTGGCACGCCGCCCCTTTGCTTTTCTCAATCTTTCAGCGGCTGGCCGAGGTTTTCGAAGGCTATGGGATCGCGGCTCTTCAGCGCGCTGGCCAGCAGCAGGCCGACGATCGCGGCGATCAGCACCAGCCCCGGCAGGAACACGCCAAGAAAGCCGCCCGCCCCGGACAGGCTGCCGAAATTGATGACGATCAGGTAGATGATGATGACGAAAGCGATGAAGGTCAGCCCGGGCAGGATGGTGGTCTTCAGCGCGTTCTCCTGGGCTGCCGGGTTGGCGCGGAAGAACATCACCACGGCAAGCGATGCCACCGCCATCATGACGATGACGCCGAGCGTCGCGACATTGGTCAGCCACGAAAACAGCGCCAGCACCGGATCGAGGCCGAGCACGGCGAACAGGCCGACGACGATCGCAGCGAGCACGCTCTGGATGACGGAAGCGACATGCGGGCTCTGGTGCACCGCATGCGTCACGCCAATCGTCTGCGGCAACAGTTTTTCGCGGCCCGAGACATAGATATAGCGCGCAACCGCATTGTGGAACGCCAGCACGCCGGCAAACAGGCTCGACACGAACAGGATGCTCATCGCCTGCGACAGCATCGTTCCGGCGTAGCGGTCGGACAGGCCGAACAGGAAGGTCGTTGGATCCTGCAGCCCTTGCAGCGTCGGCAGCAGCTTGTCGACACCGGCGCCGACCGCCATCAGCCATGCCGTGAGCATGTAGAAGACGCCGATCAGCACGACCGAAAAATAGGTGGCGCGCGGAATGGTGATCTTTGGATCGCGGGCTTCCTCGGCATAGATCGTCGTCGCCTCGAAACCGATGAAGGCGGCAAAGCAGAACAGAATGGCGATGGCCGGCGAGCCCGATGTGATCTGGCTCCAGCTGAACGGCGCCGCCGACAGGCCGCTATCGCCGCCGGTCTTGAGGATGGCGATGTCGAGGACCAGAACCACAAGATATTCGCACAACACCAGCACCGTCAGGATCTTGGCGGAGAGGTCGACCTGCCGATAGCCGAGCACGGCGACCAGCGCGATGGCGATGAAGCTCCACACCCACCAGGGCAAATTGATGCCCCAGCCGGCGAACAGGCCTGATGTCGCGGCGCCGAGCAGGCCCATGACCCCGATCTGCATGGCATTGTAGGACAGGATGGCGATCAGCGCGGTGGCGCCGCCGGCCATGCTGCCGAGGCCGCGCGCGGCATAGGCATAGAAGGCGCCGGCATTGCCGACATGGCGTGACATGGCGACATAGCCGACCGCGAACAAAAGCAGCAGGATGGTGACGATCAAATAGGTGCCGGCAAAGCCGGCGCCATTGCCCATCAGCATGCCGAGCGGCGTGCCGCCGGCGACGGCCGTGAGCGGGGCGGCCGCCGAAATCACCATGAAGGTGATGGCGCCGACGCCAAGACTGTTCTTGCGCAGCCTGTTGGCCGGCGCCTGTTCTGCAACTGCTGTCATCGATCCCTCCTGTTTGCAAACCCTTGAGTTCGCCGGCCAAATGGCCTGTCCCATGCACTCTGGCGGTTGGTTCATTATTTGAACCGCTATTTTGAATATAGACTTGCAAACAATGCCGATGCCTGTCAAGTTAATTCACACGTTAAATGATTATCCCGAACCGGGAGGCAAATTTGAGTACGGTCGGAAAAGCGATCTCGCTTCTGGAGCTGTTCAGCGTCGACGAGCCCGAGCTCGGCCTGTCCGATCTGGCGCGCCGCTCGGGCTTCGACAAGGCGACGACACGGCGGCTGCTGGTTGCGCTGGCCGGCCATGGTTTTGTCGAGCAGGATATCGGCACGCGGCACTATCGCCTCGGCGCCGGCCTGTCGCGGCTGGCGCGCATCCGCGAAGCGCGCTTTCCTTTCCTGCAGACAGCTGTTCCGCTGGTGCGGGACCTGGCAGCATCGACGGCCGAGACCGTGCATTTGTCGGAATTCGGCGTCGACAGGCTGGTCACCGTTCATGTCG
>NZ_RZOL01000056.1:0-23311 GCF_004022985.1 Mesorhizobium sp. M7A.F.Ca.ET.027.02.1.1
ACGTTCAATTCGGGGGGGCGGCTCATGCTTCCTTGACCTCTTTGATTTCCTTCACCACTTCAAGGGCTGGCAACTGGGCCGCCTTGGGCAGATGGGCCACCTTGCCGACACGGCTGGCGAGTTCGTTGAAGACATGGTCGCGCGGCCCGAAGAGATCTTGCTGACCCCTGTTGAGGACCAGTATCTTGTCTACCTTGTCCAAAATGTTGGCGCGGTGCGCGATCAGGATAACGGTCGTGTTCGTCGCCTTGGCCACGCCGAGAGCGGCAATCAATGCCTCCTCGCCCTCCCTGTCGAGGTTGGAATTGGGTTCGTCGAGGATAAGCAGCGCGGGATCGCCGTAGAGGGCCCGCGCCAGCCCGATGCGCTGGCGCTGCCCGCCCGACAGTATCGCACCTGCTTCGCCGATCTCGGTGCCATACGCCTTCGGCAGTCCTTTGATCAGCTCGTGGACTCCCGCCAGCTGCGCGGCCTCGACCACCTTGTTGAAGACCGCCGGGTTGAGCGTAGCAAAGCGGCAAATGTTTTCGGACACGGTGCCGGCGAAGAGTTCGATGTCCTGCGGCAGATAGCCGACATGACGACCACGGTCCTCCGCCGCCCATTGGGCGACATCCGTTCCGTCCAGCAAGGCGCGCCCCGCGGACGGGCGCCAGGCGCCGGCGAGTATGCGCGCCAGGCTCGTCTTGCCGGCCCCGCTCGGGCCGATCAACGCCATCGCTTCACCGGGCTCGAGGCGGAAGTTGATGCCTTTGAGGATATGCTCGCCACCCTGTCGGGCAAGCACAAGGTTGTCGGCCTCGAACCTGCCTTTCGGACGGGGCAGTGGCAGGACCGGTGTGGCCTCCCGGTGCTGTCCGGCGACCGCGGTGAGGCGCCGGTAAGCGGCACGGGCTCCGACCGTCGCCTTCCAGGTGCCGATCGCTTGCTCGACCGGTGACAATGCGCGCCCCATCAGGATCGAGGCGGATATCATGATACCGGGCGAGGCCTCGTTGCGAAGAACCAGATAGGCACCGAGGCCGAGTATGGCCATTTGCAGGGCCAGCCGGTGACAACGCGCGATGGCCGCGATGACCCCACCCCGGTTAGCGGCAAGGACTTGTCCTTTGTTCGCCTCGTCCTGCTGTGCCTTCCAGCCTTCCATCAGCGGCTTTAGCATACCCATCGCCTGGACGACCTCGGCGTTGCGGATCGCCGCCTCGGCCTGCACATAGGCCCGCGACTGCGCACCCGCAGCCTCGATCAAGGGCTTTCGCGTGACATATTCGTTGAGCAGCGCCAAAGCGAACAGGATGATCCCGCCGCCAAGCGCCAGCCAACCCAGCCAGGGGTGCATGATGAATATGGCAGCGAAAAACAGCGGCGCCCAAGGCGCGTCGAGGATCGGGAAGATGCTGGGACTGGTGCAGAAATTCCGCACCTGGTCCAGATCGCGCAACGGACGGGCGTTGGCCTGGCCGGGCGCCGAGGCGGCATATTCCACCGATGCGGTCAGGAGAACCGGTCCCAAGCGCGCGTTCATCCATGATCCGACCTTGGCCAGAAGACGCCCGCGTATTACTTCCAACCCGGCGAGCGTCCCGAGCGCGGCCGCCGCCATCAGCGACAGCATCGCCAGCGTCTCCAGGCTGTGGCTGGACAGCACGCGGTGGTAGACCTGGAGCATGTATAGCGCCCCGGTCAGCATCAGCACGTTGATGCCGCCGCTGAACCAGATCAGTGGCCGGATGGCGCGCCTGACCTCTTTCATAACCACTTGCAGGGCAGGGGGCTGTTGGGTGATCTTCATCGTTCATATCTCGCGGGATGACATCTCGTGCAACAGATCGCGGGGCAGCCAATGCGGCCGTGATCCTCCATTGTGTCGCGGCCTAAGAGGAGGCGTCCATTCCCGGTTCGATGGTATTGAGGTCAATGTCCGCACCTGATCGAACGATATATATCTTTCGATAGATCAGTCCGGCGCAGGCGCTGCGACGGATCTTATTGGCATGCCATCGCGCGGCTTTCCGGCCTTGCCGGCCTCATGTCGATGCCAGCGCGGATGTCGGAGGAAGGCCCGTTCCTGGGGGCGAGGCCCATGCCATGCGCCACACCCAGACCAATTCCGGCCGACTGCCGAGGTGCAGATTTTCGTAGAGAAGGTGCAGGTGCAACGTCTTCGGTCTGGTCGACCAGTTCAAGACCGGAGTCGTGCCGGCAAGCAGGGCCGCATCGCCGACTATCTCACCCGCCACGGATTCGTCATCCTCGATTAATTCGGATCGTCTCATCCATCACTATGAGATCGTCGAGACGGGGCAACGAGTTCCGGCGTATCAAGAACAGCGCCTGATCAACCTAACACGGCCAAACTCATCCGCGCTCGGCGGGCTGCAACCCGAAAGCTCCTGCGAGCGCCAAACAACGTGCCCTTACTTAGAGGGAGTCAAAATTGGACGCTGATCGGGGCTCAGTTTTGCAAAGCGGTTGACACGTGTGGCTTGCTCGGATGCGAGCTTTCACTACGGCTCTTCTCGCGGGCTAATGTTTCTAGTTATATTGATGGCAGCGACACTTTCGAAACGATATATATCGTTCGATATAGGTCGTAATACTATCAGACGGAAAGTTGACCAGCCGTCCTTAGGCTGCGCCAAATAGGCCCCTCAGCAGCCAGGGTTTGTTGGCATCTCAAGTGATAGCCGGGGGGGGCAATCGTGGTTTTCTACGATCCACCATTTCGCCGCGGCCTGACCTAATCCAACTAACCCTGGAACAGCTCAATCACAATTGGGAGGCAGGTTATGGCTACTATTACCAACACAAATCTCGTTCTCGATGAGCAGATCGGCGTACAGACTGTCACCGATGACAATGATGTCCTCCTCGACCAGGCGCTCATCGACGATCTCGTGGCCCTGGGTGTGGCGGGAATCAGTCTCGGTACCGACGCCACGACAGGTTTTCCGCAGGTGGCCGTCAACACCGCCCTACTTGACACAACCGGAGCGACCGATTTGGCGCTGTCGATCCCCGCT
Organism: Mesorhizobium sp. M7A.F.Ca.ET.027.02.1.1; assembly: GCF_004022985.1. Classification (NCBI taxonomy): domain Bacteria; kingdom Pseudomonadati; phylum Pseudomonadota; class Alphaproteobacteria; order Hyphomicrobiales; family Phyllobacteriaceae; genus Mesorhizobium; species Mesorhizobium sp. M7A.F.Ca.ET.027.02.1.1. The sequence continues at coordinate 3,024 of NZ_RZOL01000056.1, forward strand.
GACGGCACGACGAGCGGCCTCTTTACCGTCGACGGTACGGAAATCTTCCTCTACAACGAGGGCGACGTCATTTATGGGCGCGAGGCCGTGAATGGTGTCGCTGACCCCACGGGCGATCTGGCGTTCGCGGTTGCGCTTGATAAGACTGACGTGTCGTCAGCGCAGATTTACCTCGTCCAATACGAACCGCTGCATCACAACGATCCCCTCGCCGTTGACGATGCCGACATCCTGTCTTTCGCCGAAGGCAAGATCACACTGGATGTAACGACCACCGAACTCGTAACGACGTTTCAGTCGCTGGACTTCGCGTCGATCCCGTCAGGTAGTCCGCAGGAGACGCTCACGGTTGCGACAGCCGATCTCACTGACAATCACAGCGCCAAGTTTGATGGGCTCATCTTCCCGGCAGGTGCAGTCACTGATCCGACGACCATCAACACGAACCCCGGAACCGATGATGATCTGAACCCCAACGCGATCGGCTTCGGTGTGAAGGGCGGCCAAGCCTCTCAGTTGAATCAAAATGAGGGCTTCTTCGTTCAAGACGCGGCCTGGACTTCTGCTAGTCCGGATGCGAACGAGATCGGCGGTATCAGGTTCGACGTCCAGGGCGTAGGCGGCGTGAAGAGCGTTAACATTGAGTGGTGGACTGTCGATAATGGGATAGTAATTGAGCACGGGACCGACACAGTAGTATTACCTGGGGGCAGCTCCGTCTTTGAGAATTACACCATCGAATCGGCCGATAGCGTCGACCAAATCTACGTTCGATTTTTCTACGACACGAAGCAAAGCACGTCCGGCGTGCGCGTTGAGAACCTCGAAGTCGCGTTCCCCTCATCGAGCGAGGTGACGGTCGTCAACCACGAGGATCTCGGGACGCACCTCGTGTTCGAGGACGCCGGGCCGACGTTCGACGGCATCACTGGTGATGCCACGCCGTTCCAGGTCGGATTGGCCGCCAATCAACAGGACACCGGGACGTTCGACCTTACTCCCGGAGCCGATGGCTCACACGTCACCATCACCGCTTACACCGATCTCGGTGGCACTGCCATCGAGGAGATTCTCAACGCCGACGGAACCACGCTGACGTACCACGACGTGGCCACCGATACGGACCTTTACCAACTGAACGTGACCGACTCGGGATACACCTTCGACGTGCTCTTCACACCCCAGGGTGAGCAGTCCGACCTCAACTTCAATGCGGTCAAGTCGGGCGGTCCCCAGGAGACCTTGATAGTACCCACGGTGGATAACACCGGCAGCATCGTCTTTGACGGTCTGATCTTCAACGCTACGCCCGCAGCGAACGCGACCGAGGCAGCCTTTGCGCCGTTCAACACTGCTCCACTGGGAGGCCCGACTGTAGCGGCTGACGACCTTAACCCCGATGCAGTTGGGTTCGGCGTGAAAGGCGGTCAGGCTTCGCAGATCAACAACAATGAGGGCTTCACCTTCTCCACTGCGGACGGGTCTGACATCAACAATCTGGCCTTCGCGGTCGCAGGAATTGGAAACATCAACGCCATCACGGTAGAATCGTGGCTTTACGACGATGGCGGCAATCTGATCGATCACAATATCGACAACGTTACTGGCTTGCGCTCGGGCAATCAGACCGTGACCATCGACGACGATGGTGGTCAAGCCTTCGACACGGCCTACGTTCAGTTCCACGTCGCCGGTGCCAACTCGGGTGTTCGCATCCTCGACTTCTCGACGAGCATCGAGGGTCCGGTTGACGATCAGCCGTTCGAATTCACGCTGGCAAACACCGACCTCGACGGGGATGCCGCTACTCAAACACTAAGCATCCTCGCAAGCCAGGACTTCATCGTTTGATGACGTTCTCGTAGCCTTCATTAGCTTCAACGCAAGCGATCCGGCCCCCTTCGAGGGGCCGGACGTTACGCAAAGCGGCAGCTTGCGGTGTATGCTGTGGTAGCCTGTTTGCTAAAGGAACCGGAGGAGGGGAGAGCCAGCAACCGCCAAGCCAATCCCCGGTTATCAGACGGGTCGGACCGAGAGCAGGCGTCCGCAATCGTCGAGAAACAGACGATGTCACGGCCGATGCTATCGCGCGGCTTTCCTGCCCGTTGCCGGCCTCACTTGGATGCCCGATAAAAGTGCAGCTTTCAGAGGAGGCCCGTTCCTGAGGGGGGGAGGCCCTTGCCATGCGACACCCAGGCCAGTTCCGCCCGGCTGCCGAGGTGCAGCTTCTCATAGACGTGATGCAGGTGCATCTTCACAGTGCCTTCGGATACGTGCAACCGCTGCGCGATGGCCTTGTTGCGCAGCCCGCGCGAGACGAGATCGGCGATCTCGGTCTCCCGCCCGGTCAGCCTGGACATTGGCTGCGGCTGCGATCCGGGCATCAGCAGCTGCTGGACGATCTTGTTGTCGATCCACTTCTTGCCCGCCGCCACCGCATTCACGCATTCGATGAGAAAGCGGTGGCTGATGCCGTCCAGAAACAGGCCGTCGACGTCGAGCGTCTGTATTTCCCTGACATCGAGCCCGCCGGTTGGCTGCACGATGAAGATGATGCCGAGAGCGCTGCTGCAGGCCTTCAGCCGTGAGGAAAGACCTGATGTCTGCTGGTCCGCGAGATCCACGCCAACGATGACCATATCAGGTCGATGGCGCTCCACATGAGCGAGAACGTCCACAGGGCGGCGACACTGGGCGACAACATCGTGTCCAGCCTTCTGCAAAACCCATTCCAGACCAGCGAGATACACCCCCCGCGGGTCCGCGACAACTAACGTTGACATGCGAACACCGTCCGTAAAAAAAACGCAACGAACTTGGTTAAACACCCGTTAAATCAGGAAACCAGAGCCCAGGCAGATTGTCAAGGAATAGCTAATATGCATATTGCTATGATGACAATCCGCCGTCTGCCAGGCGGATCGGCGGATATCTCACATCGCACTTGGGCGGAAAGCTGGCTAGCTGCCCTTCCTGGCCGCTATCACCATGAAATCGCTTCCAAGCGTGACGCTTTGCAGCCGACGATATTGACCTGCAATGCGTACTTCGCGGAGCTGCCAACAGCTGTTTCACTACCCCGGAACTGCGCGGTGAAAGGCGAACCTATGATATGCCTGTCACTTCAAGGTTCTACCGTCCCTTGCCGCGCGGCCCAGTCGTATGGGTACAGGCAGTAAAAATAGCCGGTGCGTTCGGTTGCGATGTATTTCAGATGCGTGCCATTGGGCAGCCAGACGATGTCGCCAGGGCGGCATTCGTGGCGGCCGTCATCCAGTTCGATCGTCAGCGTGCCTTCATGGATGAACAGCACCTCGTCATAGGTCACGGTCCAGTCGATCGAGGCGTTCTCCAGATACTCAATGCCACCGCCCATGGTCCGGCTGATCTCGGCATTGATGACGCGCGCGATCGACGACGTTCCGGTCGGCGTGACTGATGGCTTCAGAGTCAACTCGCTGTGCTTGAAAATCCTGGCCTTGGACATTGTCATCCTTTCTTTGCGCGAAGATTGGCTTTGGAGGGAGTGACGCCGGACGGAGCCAGCCCGGCGAGCCATCTCGTCACCGGATCCAGCTTGCGCCCGGCATGTTCAAGATCGTCGCGCCGACGCACCGCGCCACGGACGAAATGCGCACCGACGAAGCGAAAGGGTTCGGGCGAGAAACCGCGCGCCACCGGACGCACCAGCGCCGAATGCGTCAGTTCCGATTCGCCGTCAGTCAGCAGGCTGGTGAGGATCTCGCCGCCGATATAAGCCATTGTCGTGCCATTGCCGGAAAAGCCGTAGCCGTAGACGACATCGCGATTAGCGGGCAAAGCGCCGAACAGCGGCACGCCGCTGACCGTCCGGTCGATCGGGCCGTTCCACGATGTTTCGAGCGGGAAATCGGCGAGCGCCGGGTGGCCATCCCGCAGCACGCGACGCATTTCGGCGACCCGTGGCGACAGGCCATGGAAACGCTGGTCGACGATGCCGCCGAAGCCAATGACGCCACCGCTGACGCCGACGGACAGCCGACCATCGCGCGTCGGAGACCAACCGCCAACGAAGACGCGGGAATCGATCATCAGCGGCGCCCGGCGGTAGCCGACCTTGTCGAGAAGGTCTGGAATGGGCTGTGACATGGCGTCGTCGCTGGAGATGTTGAAGATCGCAGGGGCCAGTTCCGGAATCGCCCCGGACCAGGCGTTCATGGCAAGCACGACCTTGCCGCAGGACACAGTTCCTTTCGCCGTTTCCACCGTGAGCTTGCCACGTCGCGAAAACCGCTTCATCGGCGACTTTTCATAGATCCGAACGCCGCGGTTCAGCGCTGCACGACGCAGGCCGCGCACCAGGAACCCTGGATGCACAGTTGCCGACGAAGCGTCGAACGCACCGCCAAGGTGGCTCGTCGTACCGGCCATCGCCGCGATCTCCGGGCGCGAAACTCGCCGCGCCGGGACGTAGCCGTGCGCTGCCAGCTTGTTTAACGCGTCGTCCCAGGCGCCAAGCTGTGCTTCGCACGTAGCGCCCCAGATCCAGCCGATGCGATCGAACCAGGCGTCGATTGCCTCGGCCTTGCAGAAAGCCTCGATGCCGCCGATCGCGGCTTCGGATGCCTTGATGATCGAAAGCGCGTCGTTTCCGTCGCGCAGCGCGGCAACCGCGCTGTATTTGGTCCACGCCGAAAGCACCATTCCGGAATTGCGGCCGCTCGGGCCACCACCACAAATGTCGCGCTCTACAATGACAATGTCGAAGCCTGGATTGTGCTGCTTGAGGCGAATGGCGGTCCACAGTCCGAGATACCCGCCGCCAACGATGCAGATGTCGGCCTGCGTTGTCTCTTCGAGCGGAGGCGCAAGGTCCGGGTCCTCGGGCAATGCCTGCCGCAGCCAATGGCTCCGCCAGCGGATGTCTTTTTCCGGCAACTGCATCACGATGCGCCTGCGGCGGACAGGCGGCGCTCCACCAGCCTGACCCAAAGACTGGCGCCCATCGGCAGGATAGCGTCGTTGAAATCGTAATTGGTGTCGTGCGCGGCGGCCTGGTGCGCGTCGTCCGCCTGGCCAAGCAAGAAATAGCAGCCCGGCCGCTGTTCCAACATGTAGCAGAAATCTTCAGAACCCATCTCGGGAGGCGGATCGACGACGAGACGTTCCGAGCCCATCACCTCGTTCGCAATCGCGATCATCGCGTCGGCTTGCGCCGGAGTGTTGATCGTCGGCGCGAAGGGCGTTTCGTAGCGAATATCGACGCTGGCGCCAAAAGCTTCGGCCTCGTTTTTCGCGATGCGGCGGATTGCCATCTCCAGCGTCTTTTGAACCTGATGGTCGAAGGTGCGCACGGTGCCGGTCAGAAACGCCGCATCGGGGATGGTGTTGAAGGCTTCGCCGGCGCGCAGGCTGCCAACGGTGACGATTGCCGGAGAGTGCACATCGGTCAGGCGACCGGGCAGGGCTTCGATTGCCAGCAGGATGCGCGCGGCGACGGGGAGTGGATTGATCGCAAGATGCGGCATCGCCGCATGGCCGCCCCTTCCATGCACGACGATCTCGAAGCGATCAGCCGCCGCTGCCACCGTCTCGTGGTGGACGGCGATCTCGCCCAGCGGCCGTTCGCAATTGTGCAGCGCGTAGACTTCATCGCAGGGGAAACGCTCGAAAAGGCCATCATTCAGCATGGCGAGGGCCCCACCTCGGCCCTCCTCGGCCGGCTGGAAAATGAAATGCACGGTGCCGGCGAAGTCGGGCGAGCGGGCAAGCGCCGAGGCTGCGCCGAGCAGCATCGTCGTGTGACCGTCATGGCCGCAGCCATGCATCCTCCCGGGAATGCGGGATGCATGCGGCAGCGGCCGCGCCTCGGTCATCGGCAGGGCGTCCATGTCGGCTCGGATGCCAAGACTGCGACCAGCGCCGAGCCTGCCCCTGAGCGTACCGACGACACCTGTCCGTCCGACGCCTTCGGTCGTCTCGATGCCCCACGAGCGCAGTTTGTCCGCCACGAAACGCGCCGTCTCGAACTCTTCGAAGCCGAGTTCTGGATTGGCATGCAGATGCCGCCGCCAGGTCGTCATCTCGGTCTCCAACTGCTGTACCGATGGAACCAGTCTCATGCCGATGCCCTTGCGCGGAGAGTTTGCGAGCGGCCCTGAAGGATGGCGATGACACCAAGCAGGGTCGCAGAGAATGCGATCAGCAGCACAGCGACGGCCGCGATGGCAGGGCTGATGGATTCGCGAACCCCGGAGAAGATCATGCGAGGCAAGGTTCGCTCCGCGCCTGTCGAGAGGAAACTTGCGACGACGACTTCGTCGAAAGAGATGATGAAGGCGATGATGGCCCCTGTAATGACGCCCGGCGCTATCAGCGGCAGCACTACCTTGAAGAATGTGCGGATGGTGCCGGCGCCGAGCGATGCGGCCGCGCGAACCAATGTCCGGTCGAAGGTCGAAAGGCTGGCGACGGCAGTCGTCAGCATCACAGGCACGGCCATCGCCGTATGCACCAGAATGATGGATAGCTTGTTGCCTACGAGTCCCAGTGTGGCGAAGAATGAAAAAGCCGCGACGCCGACGATGACAACCGGCGTCACTAAGGGCGCGGCGATGATCGCGTAGAGAATCCGTTTGCCGGCAAAATCGCCCCAGGCGAGTCCGATCGCCGCAGGTATGCCGAGCAGCAACGCCAGAACCGTGGTGGACAGCCCGATGACGACCGAGTTCCACAGTGCGTTCGGCCAACGCTGGTCGACCCACAGTTCGGCATACCAGCGCAGCGACCAGCCCGGCGTCGGAAATGCCAGCGAATTGCTCGAGGTCAGCGACATAGGGATCACGATCAGCAGGGGCAGGATGATGAACGCCAGCAACGTCGCCGCATAGGCATACATCAGCCACTTCCGGAAGCGGTCGGCGCTCATGCGACATGCGCCTTGCGGCGGAAGAGGACGGACGCCGTCCAGAACAGCAACGCAAACAACACGAGGATCATCAGCAGTTGCAGCGAAAGCGCTGCACCCATGCCCCAGTTCAGTGTGCTGTTCGTGTAGAAAGCTATGTAGCTGGAGATCATCTGGTCGGTCGGCCCGCCGACAAGCGTCGGGGTGATGTAGTAGCCAAGTGCGAAGACAAAAACGATCGCCCCGCCGGACAGGATCCCTGGCAGGATCAACGGTAACTGCACGCGGCGCCACGCCGTGAGCCACGGCGCACCCAGCGACAGTGCCGCGCGCATGTAGGTGGTCGGAACCCGCCGCATGACAGCGACGACGGAGAGCACCATCATAGGCAGCATAACCTGAACCATCGCCAAATAGAGCGAAAAGCGGGTGTAGATGAGGTCGAGGGGTTCGCTGACGATACCCAATCCGAGCAGAGTGGAATTCACGGGGCCGTTCTTCTGCAGCACGATGATCCAGATGACGGTGCGCACCAGCAGCGACGTCCAGAGCGGAAACAGGATCAACGCGAACATCAGCTTCGACCACGCCGGGGGCGCGCTGACAATTGCCTGCGCCAGCGGCACGGCGAGCACCGCGCAGATGACGGTCACCACGATGCTGATCCAGATCGTACGCAGCAGCGCGTCGACGAAGATGGCGCGGTCGGCGGAAACGGCTTCGATCGAATTGTCCGCGCCTCGCTTCAGGTCCAGGCTCGCCAACAGATAATAGTCCGTTCGCGCGCTTTGCTGGCGCGCTATGACCTGCCAGAGATCGATGTTTTTCCAGCCGGCCTGTTTGGAGAGCACCTCGTCGCGCACGGGACGCATAGTGAGTTTGCCGTCGGCCGCATCCTTTGCCGTCTTGATGACGAGGAAACGGCTGCCGACGACGCGCTGGTTCACGAGTTGCGCCAGGACACCTTCCTTCCCGGCGCGCCGCGCGTCGGCCAAATCCTCGACGAGTGCTGCAAAGACGGGTTCGCCAGGCAGGCCGCTATCCGCATTCCAGCCCGCCAGAGCGGCAATTGTGCGCGGCAGGTTGTTCGAGAAATCCGAGTTGTCGACGGCCAGAGCGAGGAAGCGCGCTACCGGCCACAGAAACAGAATGACGACGAACAGAATAAGCGGGGCCGTCAACAGGGCGAGCATGCCGCCCCGTTGGCGCCGCTTCATAGCCGGCTTTGTCCCGACCAACATGCCTGGGTTACTTCGCGAGCCAGGCCTTGAAGCGTTCTTCCAGTGCTTCCTTGTGCTCGGTCCAGAAGTCGTTGTCATAGGAGGCGCCGTACTGAAGGTGCTCCGGCGACGTCGGCAGGTTGGCCTTCCAATCCGCGGGAATGAGGTCGGCGGCTTCCTTGCGGCCGGTGCCATAGGCATAGAGTTTCGAGAAGCCGGCCTGGTTTTCAGGGATGGAGAACCACTTGAGGAGATCCAGCCCGGCCTGCTGGTGCGGCGCGCCCTTCACCACCGCCCAGTAGTCGGTGCCATAGAAGAAGCCAGCGTCCCATGCGATCGCATAGGGCTTCTTCTCGTTGATGGCTTCGTTGGTGATGCGCGCATTGAACCCGTCGCTGAGAGCCACTTCACCACTGTCGAGGTTCTGGATGCCCTGCGTCGTTGTGGACCACCAGACGACGTTCGGCTTGATCTTGTCGAGCATGGCGAAAGCCCGATCGACACCTTCCGGCGTGGCCAGCACCTTGTACATGTCCTCGCGTTTCACGCCGTCGGCCATCAGCGCATTTTCCAGCGTGAACTGTGCCTGCTGGTAAAGCCCGCGCTTTCCCGGAAATTTCTCGACGTTCCAGAAATCCGCCCAGCTCTTCGGCGCGGCGTCACCTTTGTAGACCTTCGTGTTGTAGGCAAGGACCGTAGCCCAGGTGTCGGATGCGACGCCGCATTCGTGCAGGGTGCCTGGAAGATAATTCGCCGCGTCGCCGGTGATCTCGGGCGTCAGCGGGACGAACAGGCCTTCGGCGCAGCCGACTTCCATGGCGGGCGCTTCGACCGAGACGACGTCATAAGTGATGTTGCCTGCCTGCACCTGGGCACGCACCTTGGCGACCTCGCCGCCCCATTCTTCCATGACGATCGGAACGCCCGTCTTTTCGGTGTACTTGTCCCAGACCCCATCCTTGTAGGCCTTGTCCCATGTACCCCCCCAGCCGACCACCGTGACGGGGTCGGCCGCGGACGCGGCCAAAGTCGAGGTCGCGAGGCAGATCGCGGCGGCAGATACGGCTTGCAGATAAGTCCTCATTGCAGTTCCCCTTTCTTATCGTTGTAGATTTGATCAAATTTCAAACGCAAAATGGATTGATTAGCAACAGGAATTTACGATACGGTGCAAAAAAGTGAAAAAGCCAAAGGGATTTGATCGAATGCTGCAAGGCACTAGAGACGTGCGCGCCAATGTCAGTCTCGCTGCTGTTCTGGACGAGGCGCGACAGCGTTTCGCTGACGCCAACCCGAACAGCCTGGCGCGTCAGAACGAGGCCGCGGCATCGTTGCCGGGCGGCAATACGAGGGCTGTTCTATGGTATCGGCCATTCCCCGTATCGTTTGTTTCCGGTGAAGGCTGCAGGGTGACCGATCTGGACGGCCATACCTATGTCGACCTGGTCTCGGAATACAGTGCCGGTTTCTACGGCCACTCCGACAAGGCGATTTCGGCGGCCCTTGTGGACGTCATACAGGGTGGCATCATGCTGGGCGCACCCAACCGCTATGAGGCGCGCCTGGCTGCCGCGGTGGTCGACCGTTTTCCGGCCATCGAGCGCGTGCGCTTCTGCAACTCGGGCACCGAGGCGAACATCATGGCTATTTCGGCGGCTCGCGCCATTACCCAGCGCTCGAAGATACTCGCATTCCGCGAGGGCTACCACGGTGGCGTACTCACCTTTGCGCATGGCGGCTCGCCACTCAATTTGCCTTTCCCCTTTGTCTTCGCCGACTACAACGATAGTGCAGGCGCCGTGGCGGTCATCAAGGAACAGGGCGACGAGCTTGCCGCGGTGATCGTCGAGCCGATGATGGGCGGCGGCGGCTGCATCCCGGCGACGCGTGAGTCCCTGGAAGCGCTGCGCGCGGTGACGAAGGAGACCGGGGCGCTGCTGATTTTCGACGAGGTCATGACTTCGCGCCTCGACTACCGCGCGCTCCACGGGGCGCATGGGATTTTTCCCGATTTCGTGACGCTCGGCAAGTATATCGGCGGCGGCGCCAGTTTTGGCGCATTCGGTGGACGCGCCGACCTCGTCGATCGCTTCGATCCGGCTTTGCCCGGTGCGTTCTCGCATGGCGGGACGTTCAACAACAATATTCTCAGCATGGCTGCTGGCTTCACCGGTCTGACCCAGGTGCTGACGCAAGAGGCGAGCCGCGCGATCAATGCGCGCGGCGATCGCCTGCGCGAAGCGATGAACGTCTCCCTTGAAAGGCATGGCGTCGAGGGCATCGTCATAGGGCGTGGGTCGTTGATGAACCTGCATTTCGTCAGGGGGCCGGTGGACACTCCGGCGCGGCTCGACGATGCCGATCCTTCGGTGATTGCGCTTTGGCATATCGAAATGCTGTTGCGAGGGTACTACGTGACGCCGCGCGGCATGCTGGCGTTGTCACTGCCATTTGGCGACGCCGAACTCGACGGCTTCGCCGGCGCATTCGACGATTTCCTGTCGAGCAACCTCAAAATACTGCCGCGCCGGACAAACTGATGCTTGATCGCAAGGATGCCAGTGCCGGCTCGGCCGCGCAAAAGACAGCTCATGTTCGTGTCCATACGGGCTTGAAGGAAGCACTGATGAACGGTGACTTCCTGCCCGGCCAAAGACTGGTCGTGCGACAGCTTGCCGAACAGTACCGGACCAGCGCCATGCCGGTGCGCGAGGCCTTGCGGCAACTCGTCAGCGACGAGGCAATGTTCGACCACCCAAATCGGGGCGTCATCGTCCCCGAGGCCACGGTGGCGCGTATTTCGGATCTGGTGCGTGTGCGCTGCAGCGTCGAAGGAACGGCGGCCGAGTGGGCCGCGACGACCATCACGCCCGAAGAACTCGATGAATTGGCGAAGCTGAACGGGCTGATGCGCGAATGCGTCGAGAGCAATGTCATGGCTAATTATCTCGGCCTGAACAGGCGCTTCCATTTCACGATGTACCATGCCGCGCGGTCACCTCTCATCCAGCAGATCATTGAGAAATTGTGGCTGCAGGCAGGACCGTTTCTGAACATCGTCCGCTCGGACGTGACCTACGGCCTGGGCCTGGACCATCACGACGAAATGCTCGCGGCGCTGCGTCGCGCCGATGGCGCGGCTGCGCGCAAGGCGCTGGTTGCCGATCTGCGTGAGGCCGCCGACATCATTCTTCGCGCCGCGGCGGCGGCTGAGGCTCAGCCTGCGCGCAAACGCCCGGCTTCGGCACGCCGTGATCCCAAGGCGCAGGCGCGGTGATGGGCGGATCCCCGCGTGGCCCGGTTCATGTCGAGTTTCGTGGCGTCAGCAAGCGCTACGGGCAGACGGTCCAGGCGGTGCGTCAGCTCGACCTGGAAATCATGCGCGGCGAATTCCTGACGCTGCTGGGGCCTTCCGGGTCTGGCAAGACGACGGCGTTGATGATGCTTGCGGGGTTCGAAGATACGACCGAGGCCGAAATCCTCATTGACGGTCAGCGCATCGACAACGTTCCCGCCAATCGTCGCGGCATCGGCATGGTGTTCCAGAACTACGCGCTTTTCCCGCACATGACGGTCGCCGAAAACCTGGCTTTCCCGCTCGAGGTCCGCAAACTTGGCCGCGACGAGGTGACGCGACGTGTCAGGAACGTTCTCGATATGGTCCAGTTGCCCGAATTCGGCAACCGGCGTCCGGCGCAGCTTTCGGGCGGGCAGCAACAACGCGTCGCGGTTGCCCGCGCCCTGATCTTCGAACCAAATCTTGTCCTGATGGACGAACCGCTCGGCGCCCTCGACAAGCAATTGCGCGAGCAGATGCAGTTCGAAATCAAGGATATCCATGCCCGGCTCGGCGTCACGTTCGTTTATGTGACACACGACCAGACCGAGGCGCTGACCATGTCGGACCGGATCGCGGTGTTCAGTGCCGGCCGCATCGAGCAGCTTTCGACACCACGCGAACTGTATGAGCGTCCGACGGGCAGCTTTGTGGCGAGCTTCATCGGCGAGAACAACCGCATGTCCGGCACCGTGCTTGCCGGCGGTGAAAACGGTGGCGTGGCCGTCCATCTCGACGATGGCGATCTGGTGTTGAACGCCATTTCCCCTGGCGCGACGCCCCCTGCGGGCGCCAGGGTGACGCTGTCGATCAGGCCCGAGCGCATGTCCTTATTGCACGATGGCTCCACCGCCCTCAACGTGATTGCGGCAACCGTCGTTCAGTCCGTCTATGTCGGGGATCACATCCGGCTCGTCGCTGTGACGGCGGGCGGCCTGAAATTCATTGTCAAGCTTGCCGCATCGTCTCGGTCCGAACTCAATGCGGGCGAGGCGGTTCGATTGGGCTGTGGTCGTGAGGATTGCCTCGCGCTCGAGAGATAACAACAAAAGGCAGACAAGAGAGAGTTCAACAATGAAGAAATCGCCGAAAGTCGTCATCACCTGTGCGGTCACCGGCTCGATCCACACGCCGACGATGAGCCCGTATCTGCCGATAACGCCGTCCGAGATCGTCGACGCCGCCGTCGGAGCAGCCGAAGCCGGAGCGTCGGTGATCCATCTGCATGCCCGCGATCCGGAGACCGGCAAGCCTACCCCTGATCCAAAGCTGTTTATGGATTTCCTGCCGCGCATCAAGCAGCAGACCGACGCCGTGATGAACATTTCCACCGGCGGCGGGCTGAAGATGACCCTCGAAGAGCGCCTTGAAGCCGCGCACGCTTCGAAGCCGGAACTCTGCTCGCTCAATATGGGATCTATGAATTTCGCCCTGCACCACATCGCGCCGAAATACACCGACTGGAAATACGACTGGGAGAAGGGCTACCTGGAAGACACAAAGAAGGGCATCGTCTCCAACACGTTCGAGCAGATCGAGCGTATCATCGTCGAAGTCGGCCAGGCTTACGGCACGAAATTCGAGTTCGAGTGCTACGATGTCAGTCACCTCTATACGCTTGCGCACTTTCTAGACCGCAAGCTGCTGAAGCCGCCGCTTTTCGTCCAGACGATCTTCGGGCTGCTGGGCGGAATCGGCGCCGACCCAGAAGACATGATGCACATGCGCAGGACGGCTGATCGGCTGTTCGGAGACGATTATCTCTGGTCGATCCTTGCCGCGGGCAAGCACCAGATAAATCTCTGCACGATGGGCGCGATCATGGGCGGCAATGTACGGGTCGGTTTGGAAGACAGCCTCTATGTCGGCAAGGGCACGCTCGCTAAGAGCAATGCCGAACAGGTTGCCAAGATAAAGCGCATTCTCAACGAGTTGTCGCTCGAAATCGCGACGCCCGACGAAGCCCGTCAACTGCTGGATCTCAAGGGCGCAAACGAGGTCGGGTTTTGACGCCCGGCATCGAAACCTATGTCGGCGTCGTGCATCCTTGGATGTGCGACGCGATGGGCCATCTCAACGTTCGTCATTATGTGGCGATGTTTGATGACGCCAGTTTCCAGTTGCTGGGCAGGATTGCCGATCCTCGTTTGACGCCGACCCTCGGCTGGGCGATGTGAGGATGGAGATCGACTACGTGCATGAAACCGCGGCGGGAACTCTGGTCACCGTTCGCAGCGTTATAGAAAAGCTTGGGAAATCGTCGCTGACTTATCTGCATGAAATGCGCGGTACGCTGGACGGAGTCCTGCATGCGCGCATGCGCACCGTAACGGTGCGCTTCGATCTTCAAGCGCGGAGCAAGATCGAGATCGAAGGCGAAGCCCGGCAGGCGAGCGCGAAACTTCCGATGGGTGAAGCCGATACGCGTGGGTGACGGCGAGAATATCTGGTGACGGCATCGTTAGCCGCATTGGCGTCACTGAGCGAGATGCTGTAGGTCGCTGAAGGCTTCTACTCGCCCTAGGAAGGTCAGATATAGCCGCTATCGCACAGGACACCGCATGGGCAGCCCGCCACAATCGGCCATTGCGTACGATAGTGGCGTTTGAAGTGGTAGCGGGAGAGGGACTTTAATCGGCATAAAGTCAATGCGTTATATCATCTTAGAAAATTTTGAAAAAAATGAATCCACAAACGGAATGGAAAACTTTCAATCTTCATTTGCTGGAAGCGGATACTTGAGGCGGAGAATCCGATCCAAGGTAACTGCCGCCTGACAGGATGAGTGGCGGGCTTAGCGTGTTAGGCGACGCGGCGACTTATGCGCCGGAGGCGAATGACAGCAATGCGCCCAAAGTCGGTCATTGAAGTTTACAGCTGGGTAGCTCTGATTGGAGCCACATCCCTTGGATGGGACGGCATCTATATGGCCGAGCTGGCGCGCTGCGAAGTATCGGCGGATATCTTTAGCAGCCGTTTACCGGAGCGCGATAGGTCATTGTGTATGCAATACCGTCGGATGACGTAAGGAACCGCCGTGCCGCACAGAGCAGCAGCCCTAGCCGGTCGTTCTACGCCCCGCCTGCATCGTTTCATGAGCGTGATGCTCGAACTGGCTCCGGGCGTTCTCGTGCCGCGTCAGGAAACAGAGTTGCTCGGACAGAGCGCGCTCGCGATTCTTCGCGATCGCGCGCCCGGCCCGATGGTGATCGACATGTGCTGCGGCTCCGGCAACCTTGCTCTGGCGATCGCGGCGGAAGTTCCGTCGGCCTGCGTCTGGGGGGTGGACGTGACTGACAGCACGGTCGCGCTGGCCCGTAGCAATGCCGAACGCTTGGCCCTTCAGGACCGGGTCACCATCCGGAAAGGGGATCTGTTCGGTGCGCTGGAGGGCGATGGGCTTATCGGCGCGGCGGACATGATTGTCTGCAATCCGCCCTATATCTCAACCGCGCGCCTCGAAGGCGAGAGCGCGCATCTGCTTGAGGGCGAGCCGCGCGAGGCCTTCGACGGGGGGCCTTACGGCATCTCGATCCACCAGCGGCTGATCCGGGACGCAATCGATTTCCTCAAGCCTGGTGGCTGGCTGCTGTTCGAGTTCGGGCAGGGGCAGGACCGCCAGGTGGCTGCCCTGATAGCCAGAGCCAAGGCCTATGAACCCGTGACATTCGCCAAGGATGAGGTCGGAATGCCGCGTGTCGCACTCCTCCGCAAGCTGGAGAACGGTGCGCCCGCGATCTCGTCCTCCGCAAGTTTGGCATGAGCGAGATTCGTCCCCTGCAGGCTGCGGATATTCCGGCCGTCGTCGGGCTCTTTCAAAGAACCTTCCGGGACGGTGGAAAGCCGCCGCCTCCGGCGCTTGAGACTTATCTGCGCTGGCACTATCTCGAAGGCCCGGTCTGCGATCCGGAGATCGCGTCTCTCGTCCATATTGCGAGCGAAGGCGACATTTCAGGCTTTGTCGGCGTGAATGTACTGCCGATGAGGCATGGCCAGCGCAAGCTGCGCGCCGCCATCTGTGGTTCGCTCATGGTCGAAACGCGGGCGAACGACCCGATGGCCGGCGCAAGGCTGCTCAGGACATTCCTGGCCGGGCCGCAGGACATCTCCTTCAGCGAAACCGCAAATGCCCTCTCGACGCAGATGTGGACGAAACTGCGCGGGGTCGCCCTGCCGCAATACAGCCTGGACTGGATCCGGGTAATCCGGCCTTCGGCCTTCCTGCTCGATCTAGCCTCGCGGCGAGCCGGCGCCGTGCGCTTGCTTGACCCGCTCGCGCGCGGACTCGATCGCTATCTTCGCGGACGGATGCAGGAGAACGAGATGCGCTGGTCCGGGGTCCCGGAACTCTGGAATCGCAAGGGCGGCCTCAAGGTTGCCGAAATCGATCATGCCGGTTTTGCGGCTCTTTTGGACCCGTTGATGCGCCAGTTCCCGCTCCGACCCGACTGGAGCGCGGAGCAGCTTGCGCATATCCTCGGGGAGGCTTCCCAGAAGCCGGACTATGGCGAGGCCGTGTTCGCGTCCGTCTCCTCCCCCAGCGGGGCGCTGGTCGGCGCCTTCCTCTATCACACCCGCCCGGGCAGGATGGCGCGCGTGCTGCAGGTTCTGGCCCTGCCGGGGCAAGCTGGTTCCGTCATCGACTGCTTGATTGGCGATGCAGCGCGGCGCGGCGCCGCCGGCCTGCGCGGCCGGACGCAACCCGCCCTGCTGGCAGCGATGCTGGGTCGACGGGTCGCCTTCACTCAACCGGCCTCGACCGTGGTGCATTCGCGCGACGAGGAACTGGTGAACGCGTTCCTGAGCTCGCAAGGCTTCTTCAACGGGCTGGCCGGCGAGCACTGGAATCGCCTGGCCGGGGAGCGGTTCGAATAGGCCATCATTGTGCGCGCGCGGCAACATAATCCCGATTGTCGCGCCGATCTCAGCAGGCGATTTCCTCGACGGGGCGGACGAGCTGCGGGCCAAGGTGCAGATAGCGCGTCGCCCGGCGCTTGGCGGCGATATCGGCCCAGACGCGTTCGACCTCGACCGTAGTCAGCTTCGCGGCGGTGCCGACCTCCACGGCTGAAAGGCCGTTATTCAGGCCGAAGAGGCAAATATCCATGCGGTCATAGGGCAGGGAGAAATAGAACTCTTCCTGCGTCTGCTCGAGGGAATAGGTGTCGGTCGTCGGCGCCCTGCGGCAGATTTCCTCGGGAATGCCGAGATGGGCGGCAAGCGCATAGACCTGGCTCTTGTAGAGATGGGCGATCGGTTTGACGTCAGCTGCGCCGTCGCCATTCTTCACGAAGAAGCCTTGGTCGTATTCGAGCCGGTTCGGCGTGCCGAGCACGGCGAAATTCAGCCGGTCGGCGTGATAGTACTCGATCTGTTTGCGCGTGCGCTGCTTCATGTTGGTGGCGGCGACGATGCCGAGATAGACCGCCGGCGACATGCGCAGCTTCGTCTGCCGGCCTTCGGGGCCCTGCACCACCAGCGAGGAGATGTTGTAGCCCTCGCCGGCGAGCGAATTGGCGATGACGATCTTTGAGGCCCAGCCCGGCCCGTATTCCGGCACCAGCTCGCGGATGAAGGCATCCCGCCGCTCATAACAACCCATCGCGTGCAGCGTCGGGCCGATATCCTCCACGATCGCTTCGACGCCGAAGGTTTCGGCGGCCAGCCGGCCGAGGCGGAGGCTGTCGGGATCGGAGTCGTTTTCCGGCATGAACAGGCAGAAGACGTTCTTCGCGCCGACGGCGCGGGCGGCGAGCGCGACCGAGACGCTGGAATCGATGCCGCCAGAGAGGCCGAGCACGAGCCCGCGCTTGCGCATGCCGCGTAGCTGCTCGCGCAACCCGGCGACGATGCGATCGGTTTCCGCAGCGTTGTCGAGCGTCAGCGCGTCGGCCGAGAAGGCGGGACGGCTCGGGGCGAGGGAGTGGTTCATTCTGCAGTCCCCAACGTTTCGGCCGCCAGTCTTCGGCTGACCTTTCCGGTATCGGTCTTCGGCAACTCGCGGCGGAACTCGATGAGCTTCGGCACCATGAAATCCTCGAGATGAACGGAGCAGTAGCGAATGATGTCCCGTTCGCTCAGGGTCTCGTCCGAGAGAACGACGAGGGCGGCAATGGCGTGGCCGAGCACCGGATCCGGCACGCCGGTCACCACGGCTTCCACGATGCCGGGATGGGCGTGCAGCACAGTTTCGACTTCCTTCGGGGCAACCTTTTCGCCGCGCGTCTTGATGATGTCGTCCTTACGGCCAACGAAATAGAGGAAGCCGTCCTCGTCCGTCCGAAACAGGTCGCCGGTGTGGAGCCGCTTTTCCCAGGGATGCGGCCCGGGACGCAGCATCTGCTCCGTGGCCACGTCGTTGCGCCAATAGCCCTGCATGACATGCGGGCCGCGGATGACCAACTCGCCCGCCACGCCCGGTGGCACGCGGTTGCCCTCATCGTCGACGACGATCGCTTCCGTGTTGGGAATAGCGATGCCGACGGAACCCGGCCGGCGGTCCAGCTCCTCCGGGGGCAGGTAGGTGCAGCGCTTGCACTCCGTCAGACCGTACATGGAATAGAGCTGCACGCCGGGGAACAGCTCGCGCAGCCGGGCGATATGCACCGGCGGCAGGGCGGCGGCGGTGTTCGAGATATAGCGCAGGCTCGGCAGGAAACCCGGCGCCAAATCGCGCATCTGCAGGATCAGCGCCGCCATCGTCGGCACCAGCGGGAAACCGGTGACCTTCTCGGCGCGGATGCGCTCGAAAATGGCCTGCGGAAAGGCGAAGGATTTTTCGAGGACGAGGGTCGCGCCGAGCTTCATCGCCATCAGCAGCTGATAGAGGCCGTAGTCGAAAGCCAGGGGCAGGACATTGAGGATGATGTCGTCAGGGGTGTTGCGCAGATAGGTCGTGATGGATTCGGCCGCGGCATCGATATTGCGATGCGTCATCATCACGCCCTTGGGGCGGCCGGTGGAGCCCGAGGTGTAGATCAGCATGGCGAGGTCGATGTCGATCCCGCCATGGCGAACGGGCACGGGCGCGACCTTGAGACAATCCTCGAAGGAGGCAGCGCCATCCGGTGTATGGCTGGATGGCGCTTGCGTCGACGCGACGAAGAGCGGTTGGTCCGACAGCGCACGCGCCTGGATCACGACAGGCATCAGCTTGGCCTGGGTCAGGATCGCCGCAGCCTCGCAATCGTCGATGACATAAGCGAGCTTGTCGGCCTTGGTGGAGGCGTTGATCGGGCTGAAGGTCGCGCCCGCCTTGAGAACCGCGAAGATCGAGACGGCGGCTTCCCAGCAATTGTCCATGAAGACGAGAACGCGGTCGCCGCGCTGCACGCCGTTCGCGGCGAGGGCGGTCGCGAGCCGGTTCGACAGATCGTCGAGCTCGTCATAGCGCAACCGCTTCCGGTCGGTGACAAGCGCCGTTTTCGCGCCATGCGCGGCCGCGTTCGTGATGAGGAATTGCTCGACCCGCATGAGCTCGGGCCTTCCGCTGCCAGCCGTCACGCCGCGACGAGCGATGCGGCCTTCGCTGTGATGAAGGCCGTGATGCGCGCCAGTGAATCGAGGTTGGCCGGCACGATATCGGCGTCCGCAACTGTGATTCCGCAATGGTCCTCGATAAAGGCCACCAGTTCCAGAACGCCGGTCGAATCGATGATGCCGTTCTCGATCAGCGAGTCCGTATCGGCGAGGGCGTGGGTGGTGTCGCCGAACAGGAAGTTCTCGATGACAAAGGCCTTCACTGCGTCTCGGATCGTATCGGTCATGTCGTTCGCTTTCCTTGGTGGTGTCAGGCGGCCTTTGCGTTGCAAATGCCTGTGCCGGTGAAAGTCGTCAGCCACAGCTGCGTCGACAGGATGCCGACAAAGGCCGCGTTGTCGCGAAAGCCGGAGGCCGGCTGGCGGCTGCATTTCTCATGTAGTTTTGCCACTGCCTTCGGATTGAAGAGCCCGCCGGCGCTGACTGCGGCGTCGCCCAGGGCCGACTGGACATAGTCCCTCGTGCCCGGCCCAACGAAGGACTGGCTGTCCGGTGCGCGATAGGGCTGCTTGGTCCGCCGGCCGATGGCGGCCGGCAGCAGGTCTTTGGTCGCCTCCCGGAGAATATGCTTCTCCACGAGCCCCTTCAGCTTCATCTCGGGAGGAAGGCCGGCGGCAAACTCGACCAGATGATGGTCGAGGAAGGGAAAGCGGCCCTCGATGCCGTGGGCCATCGCCATGCGGTCGCCCTGGCTGGACAGGATATAGCCGGGGAGAAGGAAGCGGGCTTCCAGATATTGCGCCTGATGCAAGGGATGCCAGCGGGCGAACGCCTTGGGCAGCCGCGCGGCGAGCTCCTCGGCGGCGTCATATCCGGACAATGTGGCACGCAGATCGCCCGAGTAGAACAGCTTCGTCGCCGCCGTGCCGTCGAACCTCGGCCGATGGGAGAACAGCGGATCGTCGAGCGCCGCGCCGCTAGCCCCGAAGAAGGAGAACAGGTACTCGGCCGATTGCTGCCTCAGGCCCGGAAGATAGGGGTAGAGCTTGCGGAACAGATGCGGCCGGATGCGGGAGCTGGGCTGTCTCCCGCAAAAGCGCCGAACCCTGGCCTCCTTGAAAATATCGTAGCCGGCAAAGACTTCGTCGGCGCCTTCGCCCGTCAGCACCACTTTCAAGCCGGCCTCGCGCACGAGGCTCGAGAGCTTGTAGAGCGGGGCAGGGGCAGTGCGCAGGATCGGCCGCTCCGTGAAGCGGATAACGTCAGGGAAGACGGCGGCGATATCGCCTTCCCCGCAGGCGACGGCGCTGTGATGCGTGCCGAGCGCACGGGCCATCTCGAGCTGGAAGGGGCTCTCGTCATGTTC
>NZ_RZOL01000570.1:0-3021 GCF_004022985.1 Mesorhizobium sp. M7A.F.Ca.ET.027.02.1.1
GCCTTGGTCGGCGCGCAATATTTAGTGCTCCGGGCTTGACGGTCCGCGGTCTTACGAGTAGAAGCCGCCCAGTCAGAACCGATGTGAGGCTCTCCCTTCCGAAGCGACACGCTTTGGAGTTTGCCTCAAACAGGGTTCGTTTTACGAGCGAAAAGACATTTCCGGCGTGCACGAAGCGGCTTCCGCTTCCTCTGCCTTTTGTTCGGGCAAGACCGCGAGGCGCGGTTTATGGCCCGAATTTGCGTATGGAAATGACGCTTTGAGCGGCCCTGACCGGGCGAGACACGGAATTGAGAGACAAGAGGGTTTAATGCCTACCGTCAACCAGCTGATCCGCAAGCCGCGCATTGCGCCGGTGAAGCGCAACAAGGTCCCGGCCATGCAGCAGAACCCGCAGAAGCGGGGCGTCTGCACGCGCGTCTATACAACGACGCCGAAGAAGCCGAACTCGGCGCTGCGCAAGGTGGCCAAGATCCGCCTGACCAATGGTTTTGAAGTGATCGGGTACATCCCCGGCGAAGGCCACAACCTTCAGGAACACTCCGTGGTGATGATCCGCGGCGGCCGCGTCAAGGATCTTCCGGGCGTTCGCTACCACATCATCCGCGGCGTGCTCGACACGCAGGGTGTGAAGAACCGCAAGCAGCGCCGTTCGAAGTACGGCGCCAAGCGTCCGAAGTAAGGGGCGTCCGAAGTAAGATTTTCCGGCCTTGGCGCTCCTTGGGTGCGTCGGGTTATGAGATTGAGAGACAAAAGCCATGTCGCGTCGTCACAGTGCAGAAAAGCGTGAGATCAATCCGGACCCGAAGTTCGGCGATCTGATCGTCACCAAGTTCATGAACGCCGTCATGTATGACGGCAAGAAGTCGGTCGCCGAGACCATCGTCTACGGCGCGCTCGACCAGGTTCAGTCGAAGACCAAGCAGGAGCCGGTCACCGTCTTCCATCAGGCGCTCGACAATGTCGCGCCTCATGTTGAAGTGCGTTCGCGTCGTGTCGGTGGCGCCACCTACCAGGTTCCGGTTGATGTGCGCCCCGAGCGCCGCCAGGCATTGGCCATTCGCTGGCTGATCGCTGCGGCCCGCAATCGCAATGAGACCACGATGGTCGACCGCCTCTCCGGCGAGCTGATGGATGCGGCCAACAACCGCGGCACGGCTGTCAAGAAGCGTGAAGACACCCACAAGATGGCTGAAGCCAACCGCGCTTTCGCGCACTACCGCTGGTAAAGCGCGAACGAGACTGAGAGGCAGCTACGATGGCCCGCGAATACAAAATCGAAGACTACCGCAATTTCGGTATCATGGCGCATATTGACGCCGGCAAGACGACGACCACCGAGCGCGTCCTCTACTACACGGGCAAGTCGCACAAGATCGGCGAAGTCCACGACGGCGCTGCCACCATGGATTGGATGGAGCAGGAGCAGGAGCGCGGCATCACGATCACCTCCGCCGCGACCACGACCTTCTGGAAGGCTCGTGACGGCAAGATGCACCGCTTCAACATCATCGACACCCCCGGCCACGTCGACTTCACCATCGAAGTCGAGCGTTCGCTGCGCGTGCTCGACGGCGCCATCGCGCTGCTCGATGCCAATGCCGGCGTTGAGCCGCAGACCGAGACCGTCTGGCGCCAGGCCGACAAGTACCGCGTTCCGCGCATGATCTTCTGCAACAAGATGGACAAGATCGGCGCCGACTTCTATCGCTCGGTCGAGATGATCGGTTCGCGCCTCGGCGCGCATGCCGTTGTCATGCAGCTGCCGATTGGCGCCGAGACCGAGTTCAAGGGCGTCGTCGACCTCGTCGAGATGAACGCGCTTGTCTGGCGCGACGAGACGCTGGGCGCTGCCTGGGATGTCGTCGAGATCCCGGACGACCTCAAGGCTCGTGCCGAAGAATACCGCGAGAAGATGATCGAGGCCGCCGTCGAAATGGACGAGACGGCGCTTGAAAATTACCTCGAAGGCAAGATGCCGTCGAATGATGAGATCCGCGCGCTGATCCGCAAGGGCACCATCGCGGTCAAGTTCTACCCGATGTTCTGTGGCTCGGCCTTTAAGAACAAGGGCGTGCAGCCGCTGCTCGACGCCGTCGTCGAATATCTGCCGTCGCCGGCCGATGTTCCCGCCATCAAGGGTGTCGATGCCAAGACCGACGCCGAGATCGAGCGTCACGCCGACGACAACGAGCCTCTGTCGATGCTCGCCTTCAAGATCATGAACGACCCGTTCGTCGGTTCGCTGACCTTTGCCCGCATCTATTCGGGCAGGCTCACCAAGGGCATCTCGGTCGACAACACCGTGAAGGGCAAGAAAGAGCGCATCGGCCGCATGCTGCAGATGCATGCGAACTCGCGCGCCGACGTCGAAGAGGCTTTTGCCGGCGACATCGTTGCTCTTGCCGGTCTCAAGGACACGACCACCGGCGACACGCTGAGCGATCCGCTGCATCCGGTCATTCTCGAGCGCATGGAATTCCCCGACCCGGTCATCCAGATCGCCATCGAGCCGAAGACCAAGAACGACCAGGAAAAGATGGGCCTCGCCCTTCACCGCCTGGCCGCCGAGGATCCGTCCTTCCGTGTCAAGACCGACGAGGAAAGCGGCCAGACCATCATTTCCGGCATGGGCGAACTTCACCTGGACATCATCGTCGACCGCATGCGTCGCGAGTTCAAGGTCGAGGCCAATGTCGGCGCACCGCAGGTGGCTTATCGCGAGACGATCACCCGCAGGCACGAGCAGGACTACACGCACAAGAAGCAGACCGGCGGTACCGGTCAGTTCGCTCGCGTCAAGATCGTCTTCGAGCCGAACCCGGACAGCAGCGAGTTCGAGTTCGAGACCAAGATCGTCGGCGGCGCCGTGCCGAAGGAATACATCCCGGGTGTCGAAAAGGGCATCAACAGCGTCATGACCTCGGGTCCGTTCGCGGGCTTCCCGATGATCGGCGTCAAGGCGACCCTCATCGACGGCGCTTACCACGATGTCGACTCCAGCGTCCTGGCCTTCGAAAT